>JADFYC010000100.1 GCA_015233295.1 Deltaproteobacteria bacterium
ACAGTCTTATTCAGGCGGCTAAAGCCAAGGCCAGAGGGTACCGGTCAATCAAGAACCTAACCACCATAATTTATCTGATCGCCGGGAAGCTAAATTTTCACTTACCCATTTGAAATAGCGAAGAGCCCTATTAGAGATATCTTTTCCGCCGTGGATGTTCAGAATCGAGAGATCGCGGCTCAGGTTGAGGCGGCGGGGCAACAGTCCACGGTGGACACCCAGAAGACTGCTAGAAAGATCGAAAGCGAGGGAACGAAAGCGCTGGTTCAGCAACTGGCCCTGGCCATGACCGTGATCCTTACGGCCGTTTGTATCATTTTGATTTTTATTACCAGACGGACGGTCATACTGCCGATTAAGGGTGTCATTAAAGAATTAAACGACAGCGCGGAGCAAGTGGCCGCGGCATCCAAGAAAGTCCTTAACGTCAATCAACAAGTGGCCGACGGATCCCTGACACAGGCAGCTTCTTTGGAAGAGACCTCCGCTTCGTTAAAAGAGATGGCTTCCATTGCCAGGCAGAATGCGGGCCGAGCCAAGGATGCCAACTCACTGATGGGTGACACCGATGTGGTGATGGCAAAGGCCAATCAGGTAATGGTCGAGTTGACATCATCGATGGATGAGGTATCCCTGGCCAGTCAAGAGACTACGAAAATAGTTAAGACTATCCAAGACGTGGCCCTTCAAACCAATCTCCTGGCCTTGAACGCGGCGGTGGAGGCGGCCAGGGCGGGCGAAGCCGGAGTCGGGTTTGCCGTAGTGGCCGATGAAGTCCGAAGTTTATCTCAGAAAGCGGCCCATGCGGCCCAGAATATCACCTCGTTGATTGCAGGAACCGTGGCCAAGGTCGAGTCGGGCACGGAACTGGTCAAGAAAACGGCAGAAACTTTTTCACAAGTGGTCAGCAGCACGATTAAGGCGAAAGGATTGGTGGCCGAGATTGACGTTGCCTCCCACGATCAGGCCCAAGAAACGGAGTTGATGCACAAATCCATGGTCGAGATGGATAGAGTTTCCCAGGAGAATTCCGGTAATGCCGATGAGTGCGCCATTGCCTCGGAACAACTTCAGTTTCAGGCTGAGCAGTTGAAGGACATATTGAAAGCACTGGCAAGTCTGATTGGGGCGGACGACCAGAGGTTGACGACGTCGGAAGTTGGCCTAGTCAAGACATGAGATCGGCGCGACTGATACGGGTATCGTATTTAATCTTTCATAAAACAACGTACCTTATCACTGGAGATAGCATATGATCGTGGGTGTCCCCAAAGAAGTTAAAACGAATGAATACCGGGTCGGGATAATCCCCGCTGGAGTGAAAATGCTGGTTCGGCATGGTCACCAGGTAATAATTGAGACCGGGGCCGGGTTGGGCAGCAGTATCCCCGATGAACAATATGTCGCGGCCGGCGCTTCAATTATATCTACGGCGGAAGAAGTGTACGCCACGGCAGACCTGATTATGAAGGTCAAGGAGCCGCAGCCCCAAGAGATCCCTCTGCTCAGGCCGGGCCAAATCCTTTATGCCTATCTGCACCTGGCCCCGGAACCGGACCTGACCAAGGCCCTGATGAACCGAGGCGTAACCGGTGTCGCTTTCGAGACGATTCAGCTTCCGGATGGCTCTTTACCCTTGTTGGTACCCATGAGCGAGGTAGCCGGGCGGATGTCCGTTCAGGTCGGCGCCCGGTTTTTGGAAAAGGAACACGGCGGCCGCGGTGTTCTGCTGGGCGGGGTGCCTGGAGTATCGAGGGGGCGGGTGGCTATTATCGGCGCTGGTATCGTGGGGCACGCCGCTTGTAAAATCGCCATCGGTTTGGGCGCCGAAGTGGACATCATCGACATCAATCCACAGCGTCTGCATTATCTCGACGATATTTTCGGCAGCCGGGTGGTGACGTTGATGTCGAATGAGGATAATATCGCCGCCGCAGTCAAACAGGCTCATCTGGTCATCGGCGCGGTATTGATTCCGGGGGCCAAAGCGCCCAAACTGGTGACCAGGGAGATGGTGTCAACTATGCGCCGGGGCACGGTGGTGGTGGACGTGTCCATCGATCAGGGCGGGTGCGTGGAAACGTCTCGGGTCACTTCGCATCATGAGCCGACTTTTGTATTGGACGGGGTGATCCATTACGGTGTGCCCAATATTCCGGGCGCGGTATCCCGGACATCCACCTTTGCCCTGGCCAATTCGACCATCTCTTACGCCCTGGCTATGGCGGATAAGGGATTTGTCGAGGCGGTCTGGGCGGATCCCAGTCTGGCCAAAGGGGTTAATGTATATCAAGGGTACGTCACCTATGAAGCGGTGGCCTGTGACGTCGGATGCGAATTCCGGGAACTGGCGACCCTGATGAGTTAGAATATCCGGTTGTTTTAGGGCGTTGTTACAGCCCTCGACCGAATTTAAGTAATTCAAGAACAGCATAACGCCGCGGGTTTCTATTCTTCACAATATTCAATTTCGGATGGTTATCGAGTTAGGATAGCGTGAGTCAACCAATGTTTTTCACCCCTAAAATAGAAATATATCAACGTATCGTAAAATTGCAACAGGCTTTGATTGACCAGGGCCTCCAAGGGGCTTTACTGGTGCAACGGGCCGATGTGTATTACTTTACAGGAACAGCCCAGGATGCTCATCTGTGGGTTCCGGCCCAAGGGGAACCAGTGCTTTTGGTGCGTCACAGTTTTGAACGGGCTAGCGACGAGTCCCCGCTGAGAGACGTTCGTCCCTTTAGCCGGATGTCTGAACCACCCGCCCAGGTAGGTTGGGGCAATGTCCCTGGAGGTGGAGTTATCGGCCTGGAGATGGACGTGCTTCCGGCCGAGAGGTACTTGCTCTATACCCGTCTTTTTCCGGCCGCCGGGTTTAATGATATCTCACCGGTAATACGGGAACTCAGGATGCTTAAGTCCGAGCATGAGATGACCCTGATCCGGCAATCGGCTATATTGAATGACGCCATGTTCGCCCAGGTCCCGACGATGCTTCAAGAAGGTTTGACAGAACTGGAATTTGCCGGTAAGGTCGAAGCTTTTTTGAGGGCGGGAGGGCATCAGGGGGCGATCCGGATTCGCTCCTTTAACCAAGAAGTGTTCTACGGTCATATTATGGCCGGGCCCAGTATTGCGGCGGCTGGCGTCTCAGTCGGGCCGACCGGAGGATACGGGCCAAATCCGTCATATCCTCAAGGCGCGTCCCGGCGCCGGATAGGCCGTCATGAACCGGTGGTCGTTGATACCGCCTGTGCCGTTGATGGATATATTGTGGACCAGACGCGTATATTTTCTCTTGGTCGGTTGAACGAAATTTTTTATCAGGCTCATCAAACCGCCCTGGACATTCAAGCGGCCCTGGTCCGGGAGGCCAAACCCGGGGTCACTGGCGCGGCCATGTATGAGCTGGCACTGGATCTGGTTCAAGACTGCCCCTATCGAGAAGGGTTCATGGGTTCCCCCCGGAACGTCCCATTTGTGGGTCATGGGGTGGGCCTGGAATTGGACGAATGGCCCATCTTCGGCCGCGGCTTCGATCGGTTGTTACAGCCGGGGATGGTGGTGGCGCTGGAACCGAAATTTATTTTTCCCGGTCAGGGAATGGCCGGGATAGAGAATACCTTTTGGGTAGACTCGGACGGGTTGGTTAAGCTGACCCAATTTCCGGACGAGATCATAGAATTATAGACACTGTAATTGTGCGTTAACTACGTTGTGAGGGCGGCTATCCTTGCTTTTCCACGGCCCGAGGATCGGGATACAATATATTTTTCTGGCGGCGGTAATGCTGCTGGTCATCAGTGTGGCTCAACCCGAATGCTCAGACTGGATATCTTTTCAGGAGGAGCAGCAGGGAGTCTTCAGTTGCGGTCTATTACTGGGGACGAAGGTGGATTTCACGGCCCGGTCGGAAGGCCGGGGAGCGGTGCCTCAGCCCGTTCCGGAAAGGGTGACCGCCGACACCCAGGCGAGCCCACCTTCACCTCAACCGTCCACCTGGCGAGGGGTTGTCATTTTATTTTTGGTGTTGGCCGGGTTGACTCTTGCTTTGTTCTTGCTTAAGAAGATACTTCGAGATTCCTACCGGGCGGATGATCTGTGGACGGAACCGGTTACCGGGATGGAATTCATCTGGGTCAACGGCGGCAGATTCGCCATGGGTTGTGGAAGTTGGACCAGTAGCTGTGAGGGACATGAACGCCCCGTCCACCCGGCTACGGTAAGTGGCTTCTGGATGTGCAAATATCCGGTGACCCAGGGGCAATGGACAAAGGTCATGGGCTTTAATCCGTCGTCATTTAAGAAAGGCGATAATTACCCAGTGGAACGCGTCTCCTGGGATGATACTCAAGAGTTTATCAACAAATTTAAAATACTGACCGGTACCAGGGACGAAATTCGGTTGCCCACGGAGGCGGAATGGGAGTATGCTGCCCGGAGCGGTGGCCGGAAACAAGGGTTTGCCGGCGGTCGAGACGTGAACAGGTTGGCCTGGTACCGGCGTAATAGTGGCAAAAGCACTCATCCGGTGGGCGCCAAGTCACCAAACGACCTGGGCCTCCATGACATGAGCGGGAACGTCTGGGAATGGTGTCTGGACTGCTATGACAAGGACTTCTACGGTAGCCCCGCGGCGCTGGAGAAGGACCCGGTTTGCCTGGAAAACAACACTGGTTATCGGATCATGCGGGGCGGGTATTGGTTTAGCCTGGCGGCTGATGTCCGGTGTTCCCATCGCTGCTGGGGCCGGCCCGACGGCCATGATCAAGAATCCGGATTTAGACTGGTTCGCATCGCCAGATAGATACACCGGTTGCAGGTTTCTCGTCGCTCGTTGAAGACAACCAACATCGAATAACTAGCAACCACGTCTACTGAAAAAGGATAATCATGACCGTTCGAGGTATATTGAGTTCAACTATTTCGCAATAAACATAACACAGTTGCCGGATTCGCATTGCTCGTTAATTGGTTAGACTTGACATGCCTATAATCGCTCTCTGCTGAGGGCACTTGCTGCCTGTTGCTCTTTGAAAACAACCTGCAACCTGCAACGAGTAACCAGCACCCAGCAACGAATAGCCGGCAACATCTATCATCAAGGGAGAAAACATGAATAAGAATTTTGGAAGCTTAATGAAACAGGCCCAGAAACTTCAGTTGCAGATGCAGCAGGTCCAGGAAGAAATGGCTAACCGGACGGTGGAAGGGTCGGCCGGCGGTGGGATGGTCACGGTCGTAGCCAGTGGTAAGCAGGAGGTTAAGTCTATCCACATAGAAGCCGAGGTCGTCAATCCTGATGACATCGAAATGCTCCAGGACCTGGTGGTGGCGGCGGTTAATGACGCCTTGAAGAAATCCCAAGATATGGTCACGTCCGAAATGTCGAAGCTGACCGGCGGCATCAATATCCCTGGTTTGATGTAGTGGCCGAATGAGGCGAAGGAATAACCTGATGAGCGCCTACCCACAATCTCTAACCAATCTTATCAAAAGCTTATCCGGACTTCCCGGGATTGGCGAAAAGACCGCGGCCCGCCTGGCCATGCACATTCTGAACGGTTCCAAGGAAGCCGCCCTAACCCTGGCCGATAGCATTATTCAGGTTAAGGAGAAGATTCACTTTTGTTCCATCTGCTTCAACTACGCCGATCAAGATCCCTGTCACATCTGCTCCGGCCTGGAAAGGGACAAAGAAGTCATCTGCGTCGTGGAAACCCCCGATGATCTCATCGCCTTGGAAAACGCCGGTGTGTTCAAAGGAACTTACCATGTGCTGGGCGGGGCTTTGTCGCCGTTGCAAGGGCTGGGACCGGAAGACATTCGCATCGGCCAGTTGATCGGTCGGATCAAGGAAGGCGGAGTGACTGAAGTTATCATTGCCACGAATCCCACTTTGGAAGGTGAAACCACAGCCGCGTTTATCGCTGACCAGCTCAAAGATATGAGCGTGAGCGTGACCCGGATTGCCTCAGGTATCCCTATGGGGGGTGACATCAAGTACACCGATGCTCACACCATAAAGAGATCACTCCAATATCGGACCAAGTTGTAGCCGTCGATGTTGCTGGTTATGGGTTGCGTGTTGTAAGGTTCGAATTACATGTTATGAGTTTTGAGTTTCCGTTTGGAAATCTTTGGCTACGGGTCAAGGGTACGAATGAAGAAAGCAGGTGGAAAACAGGTTGAAGACAGTTTGCAGTTTATTCCCTTTAACAAATGCCGCCGTTGAATCCCTCCGGGCTATCCCGAAATTGGGACAGCTTTTGGAGCTGGCCGATGATCTTGGCGGGGAAATCCTTCTGGTCGGCGGGGTTATCCGAGATGCCCTGATGGGGAGGCCACTCAAGGACGTAGACCTGGCTTTGCCCCGGGACGTGGGGCTTGAGCCGGTTATGGAGTTTGCTCGGAAGGTGGGTGGGACGCTGGTACCGCTGGACAAGCAGCACAGAACCTTTAGGGTGGTGGCCGGCGGGGTCGATTATGACTTTAGTCCGATTGAGGGCCCGGATATTTTAACTGACCTGGCCCGACGGGATTTCACCATTAACGCTATGGCTATCGGTCTTAATCGGCAGTTGTGGTCCGGGGAGGTAACTCTGCTGGACCCCTTTAATGGGCGGGGAGATGTGACGGCTGGGGTGGTCAGGATGATCAGTCCGGACAATTTTGTGGCTGACCCGTTGAGATTGCTCCGGGCTTATCGGTTTGTGGCGGAATTGGATTTTGAGATTGATCCATTAACCGAACATGAGATTGCGGCGTTGGCTCGTGATGTGGCCTCCGTAGCCGTGGAGCGGGTGACCTTTGAGCTTAATCGGATTTTTGGTTGCCCCACGTCCGGACCGGTGTTACGGGCGATGGATCAAACCGGCCTGTTGGGCGCCATCTTCCCGGAACTAATGTTGCTCAAAGGGGTAGGCCAAAATGAACACCACCACCTTGACGTCTTCGACCATTCTTTGGAAGCGGTCAACGTCTTGGAGAGGCTGATCCCGCGACCGGATCTGATCTTCCACAGCCACGTTCAAGCTTTTGAGGAGTTTCGGAATGAGGAAAATGTCATTCGACTTAAATGGGCGACCTTATTCCATGATCTGGGCAAGCCCCAGACTTGTCGGACCACCGACCAGGGAAAGGTTACCTTCTATGATCATCCTCACCTGGGCCGGACTATGTTCGAGGAGATCGGACACCGGCTGAAGTTAAGCTCCGCCCACATTAGCTTTGTTACTCATTTGATTGACGGCCACATGCGGCCGTTATCTTTGGTCACCGCCTTGCGGCAAGGGCAACTGACCGACCGGGCCGCGGCTCGCCTGGTCAGCGACCTGGGTCCAGATGTGGTTGGTTTGTTTTTGCTGGCCGCGGCCGACGATATGGCTACCCGGGGGCCGGCAGCCGAGCTGGATAGTCTGGAGTTGTTGGATGAACTCTGGAGCCGGGTGGCAGTGGTCAGCCACCGTCGGGAAGAAGCGGCCTTGTCGGGTCCGCCGTTGGTCACGGGGCATGACCTCATGGCCCGGTTTGATCTGCCGCCTGGACCGGTTATCGGTCGAATGTTGAATGACATAAAGCTGGCCATACTGGCTGGTGAGATTCAAACCAGAGACCAGGCCCTGGATTTGGCTCTGCACTTCGTCTCACCATCAGATAGTCAGATGGGTTGAACGGATAGGGCGGGTCACCGACCATGTCCCGGCTGGGGAGGCGCGGCTGCATCAGATGGAATCGTTGTTTTCTTTGAATGAATTGTGGCGCCAATTTCTGGACCGAAATCCGGCCCTGGCCGAGACTGCGGATACAGCCGCGGCGCAGTTGTCTCAAACGGGATCATTCAGGTCCGTGGACCTGCCGCCGGGCGAAATCTATCCCCTGGCCAGCCCGCTTTTCCTGTCCGCCACGACATTGGCCCGGATTCGTCAGACAGTCGAACAGGTTCGGCTCTGCTTCGAAGACCTGGCCAGGACCATCAGGCACGATCCGGAGTCTGCCGCCGGACTGAGACTTTTTCCCGACCCCATTCGTCGGGAGTTTTTCTTCCTTCCTCATGGTTATCAGTCCCAGATGCCGCTTTTTAGAGCCGACCTGGCGGTGTCCGACCAGTCGATTCAATTGATGGAAATCAATACCGGTTGCCCGGCAGGTGATCTGGATGGAGGCCTGTGTGCTGAGACGTGGTCGGGTCTTTCGTTGGTCGCCGCATTCCGCCATTTTTTAGAGAAGCGTTTGGGCGCGTCCGTGCAGTTTCGGGCTGATGATACCCGAGCCGACACCTGGTGCAGGCTGATAAAATGCTATGAAGAATTCCAGCAAGATAGATTAGAACGCGGGCCGGCTGAACCAACTCTGGCCATTGTGGTCGGGCCGAACCAGGCTAAGCATCTGTTACCGGAAGCTCAAGGTCTGGCTGACTACTTCCGGGAACAGGGATGTGACACCCAGGTGGGATTTTTCGATGATTTGACCATAGGCCGGGAAGGCCTATATCTTAACGGTCGGCCGATTCACATGATTTTAAGAAAGTTTTCGTCTTTGTATTTAGTCGGTGTCTTGAAGCAGCCGGGAGAAGTATCGGCCACGGCGGCCTTGGCCCGGACCCTGTTGGAACTTGTTAAGTCAAAGCGGATTTGCCTGGTTAACCCTCTGGGGTCAACCACATTGCAGGATAAGGGATTGCTGGCGGTGGCCAGGGCCAGGTACCCCGAGTTGGCCGAAATTATCCCCGAAACGGTTATTCTGGAGCCAGGATTAACCCGGCGGCAGCCTGACCTGTACCATGAGATCGAGGAAGGGAAGAATTACATCTTGAAACGGCGTATCTCTTTTGGCGGCAGGTGGTTCAAGTCCGATCCCGCTGAAATTTCAGCCGGCCTGCCCTCAATCATGGCCGAGGAGCCTGGCCGCTGGATCGCCCAACGTCGGTTGGAACTTGGTCAGGCTTTCTTTCTGATCAGGCGGTTAGGGCAGGTTACGGCCGGGGATGGATGGGTCAATCTGGCCTCGTTCGGGGACTCATGCTACGTCCGAGTCTCCACTGATTTTTTGTCTCCGGTTAATATTAGCCAGAACGGGGCGGCTACGGGCGTCATTGAAGTCCATACCGGCGGATCTCGGTTGTCGAAGTAACATGCTGGCCGGTAGGATAGGGCGGCAATGTCGTTGAATTAATTCAGAGGTAACTTGTCATGGGTACGGAAAAATATAATGATATTAATTCATTTTTGGAGGCTCTGGGCCAGACTGAAGAACCGATGGGCGTGTATTATACCGATGATCGGCCGGAAACGGGTTTCAACCCCATTCCTGGAACGCTCCCAACGCGAGACCAGGAAGCCCGCGGGGAAATCGACTGGACTATTGTATGGAAAGATTTCTCCTGCGTTTTAGGCCACGTCTGGCGGGCTCGCAAGAAGCAGACAACGGCTTTTTTTAGTGTCGACCAATTCGGCTGCCTGGGCGGGGCCTTTTACCTGGGTTATTTGGGGCAGCAATTAGACATGATCGCCGATTATGTCTCCACGGGCATTCCCAATGTCATGGAAGGTGAACGATATCTGTCTTCGCCCCAGGTATGCCACAAATTTTTCGAGCACGTCAATCCCCGCCCGGCGCCCAAGAAGTTTTGCGTGTTCAAGCCGATCTCTCAATTCAGCAATGGTCATCAACCGGAGATTGTCGTCTTTTTCGCCCGGCCGGAGGTGCTTTGCGGACTTTGTAATCTGGCCGTTTTTGTGACCGAGGATTTTGAAGTCGTGGTGACTCCTTTTGGCGCCGGCTGCACCGCGGCCGTGGCCTGGCCGGCCAAATTTATCGCCGAAGGCAAGCTAAAAGCCGTCCTGGGCGGGTGGGACCCCTCGGCCCGACCCTATCTCAAGACAGACGAATTGATTTTTTCCGTCCCATATGAGCTGTACACGGCCATGCTCACCCGTTGGCCTGAGTCCTTTCTCACCGCCGGCGCCTGGAGGGTGGTCAAGAAAAAAGTCGCCCGCAGCCGAAAGACCTGGGGAGAGGAATGAGGTGGTTAATCAAACAGGTGAATAATGGATTGCCCAATTAAAATTGGGGTCAGCGCGTGCTTGCTGGGCGAGCAGGTCAGGTATGACGGAGGCCACCGGCGGAACCCATTCATTGCGGATACGCTGGGCCAGTTCGTTCAGTTTGTCCCGGTGTGCCCGGAGGCGGAGTGCGGCTTCGGAGTGCCCCGGGAGACTATGCGGTTGGTCGGGGATCCAGAAGCTCCACGATTGGTGACCACCCAAACCGGCCAGGATCACACTAATCGGATGAGGGCCTGGACGGAACACCGCGTCGCTGAATTGGGGGGGGATGATCTGAGCGGGTTTATTTTCAAGAGCGGATCGCCTAGCTGTGGG
>JADFYC010000101.1 GCA_015233295.1 Deltaproteobacteria bacterium
GTGATCATAATGTCCTCCTTCATGATCAAAGGATGTGGCTAATTTTACGATTAAAGGAGAGCTTTTTGTCATGGGCGATAGGAGGCGAAGTAAGACTCACTGGTCAGGGAATAAACGTCATCATCCGACTCGACCGATTCCGCTGTCGGGTAGGGGATAGACCGGGGGCTCCGAACGTTGTGCGGCATAGGCAAATAGTAGCTGAAAGGTACCGGGATGCGTAGTCGCCGGCTAATAAAGGCTTATCTGATCTCGATACAAGACTGGCAGATCATGATCTCGTCTAAGAGTCATATCGGCCTATCAGCCCTTGGGCCGGGTAATCACGGTAGAAGGGGCAATACAGGCCGCCGTTTTTTTCTTCCATTCCTTGGCGAACTCGTGTATGTTTTAATACCACCCTTAAAATATTTCGATAATCCGGTGGTCCTCCTCTAACTTGAGCCAGCCAAGAGTCAAGGACCCAATAAAACCCTATGTTAGCTTTTTTCTCAGGTTGATAAATTCACTGCGGTCAAAGCCGGTGGATTTAAAGAAAGATAACATATCCCCGGAATCCCATCTGACGGCTGTGTAGACTTCATCTACCTGGTCTTGTTTTAGGATTTCAAAAAGTTCGTTAGCTAAAGCAGCACCTATTCCTTGCCCCATGTATTTGGGGGCCACGGCCAGCATTTCAATCCATCCGCTTCGGTCATGACCGAAAGCGCCGGTCTTGATGATACCGATGAGGAAGGCGACGACTGTACCCTCATATTCCGCCAACACGGTCCGGCCCCGTTGGTTGTCCAAAGCGTCCCGGAGGGTTTCTACCCAGGCCTGCCTGACCGGTTTCTTCATGATCATTTCCTGGACCGCGATGATGGCCGGAATATCTTCGAGGGTCGCCCTGCGAAATTTCATGTTATCCAGCAAATCTGTCAAGTTGCTTTACTCCATCCTGGAGAAGGCGATAACACCTTCTAGTCGATTCGAATGATTTTGACGTGTTTTCCCACCCAATCGGGCGGCAGATAAACGCGTCCGCTATTGCCGCTTAGTTTAACCTCTTTTTCCAGCATTTCTTCGCCATAGACGACGAACTGGACCAGGGAGCCGTGCGGCCGGATGGTCTCTTCTTCGACGGAGGTGCTGTTGTCCATTTTGGGCATGCTGAGTCTTACCTTTATTTGGTTGGATAGATAAGATGTTGTTAAATTAAATAGTTACAATGCCTATTGGCGTCCTTGCAGTGACGGGAGTAATTTGAGTTTAGTTATATTGCAGCTATGTTGTAACTATAGAGAAACTTCATTGGGTTGTCAAGAAAAAAACCGGTAGATCAAATTTTTATGGGCGGGACGGCGGGGAATTTTATGATGTCCAGGCAGGACGAAGGCCTGAACAAGATTTTCATGTTACGCCACGTCCGAGGGGCATGATAATAATCTATTTCGCCTGATTTTCGCTTGACTTGTCATTGAAAAATCCCTATGATTCAAGCCAATTTGATACATTTAAACCTTTTAAGGGGGGACCAAGATGAGAAAGCGCGCCTTGTTGATGTCACTGATCTTTTGCTTGATGGGAATACTGGCCGGCGGGGCTTTGGCCCAAGACAAAGTGAAAGTAGGGGTGATTCTGCCTTTGACCGGTGAACTGGCCAAGTTCGGGGAAATCGAGCGGAAATCTTTTATCCTGGGCGTGGATGAGATTAATGCCGCAGGGGGCGTCAACGGCAAAAAGATCGAGCTGATCATCGAAGACACCGGAGGCAAACCCGACGTGGGCCGGTCCGCGGTCGAAAAATTGATCTCTCAAGACAAGGTCATCGTCATCGGCGGCGGTTATTCCAGTTCCGAAACCTGGGCCGCCGTGGCCGTCTCCCAACAGCATAAAATCCCCTTTCTGGTCAATACCGGTTCCGCGGATAACATTACCGAGCAAAAATGGGAATATATTTTCAGGCTTAGTCCCCCGGTGAGCGAATATCCTCAGGCTGTTCAAAGCTTCCTAACCAAAGTCGGCGACGTTAAAAACGTGGCTATAATATATGAAAATACCCTGTTCGGGCAGTCGGGCGCCAAGGATTTTGCAGCCCAATGTGACAAAGCCGGGTTTAAGGTCATCTTAAAAGAAGGATACGAGTCCGGGGCCGTCGATTTTAAGCCCTTACTCATCAAGGTCAAGTCGGCCAAGCCGGATCTGATTTACATGATTTCCTACATCATGGACGCGTCCCTGCTCATGCGGCAATCCAAGGAGCTGAATATCAACCCAAAGCTGTTCATTGGCGGGGCGGCTGGATTTACTCTCCCGGAATTCAAAAAGAACGCCGGCGATGCCACCGAATACGTTTATTCCGCCACACTTTGGACTCCATCCATTCCTTACCCAGGGGCCAAGGCCTACTTCGACAAGTTTCAAGCCAAGTATAATTCTACGACTGAATACCACGGGGCTGAGGCCTATGCCTGTATTTACGTGATCGCCGATGCCTTGAAGAGAGCCAAATCCCTGACTCCCGGCGACGTCCGGGAAGCCATGGCCCAGACCGATATGATGACCGCCTTCGGCCCGGTAAAATTCATTTCCTACGGGAAAATGACCCAACAAAACAAACTCCCGACCTTCCTGGTCCAGTGGCAGAAGGGCAAGCTGGAGACGGTTTGGCCGGAAAATGTAAGTACCGCGAAATATATCTATCCGGTGCCCCCCTGGAGCAAACGCTAACCCATTCACCAGGTGGACCTGGATGAGGTGAATGCTGCCTCATCCGGCCAGACCCGGTGATCCGGGACTAATTCCGGCGAACGCAAAAGTTGGGAGGGGCGCGTGGAGGTATTTCTTCAGACACTGGTGGCCGGTATTCTCAAGGGTGGCCTGTATGGTTTGATCGGGATCGGGATGACCCTGATCATGGGCGTGATGGGCATCATCAACCTGGCTCACGGCCAACTGATGATGATCGCCATGTATATCACCTATTCCCTTTTTCAATTCCTGGGCATTGACCCCTACGTATCGTTGCTCATAAGTATGCCGGCTCTGTTTTTGCTGGGCATGGCCATTCAAAAATATACTCTTAACCCGCTACTGGAGGTGGAGTCCATCTTACCTGAGAACCAGGTCTTAATGACCGTGGGGATCGGGATGGTCCTGACCGAGATAATCCGGTTCGCCTTCGGTTCCGATTATAAATCGGTCCAGACAAGTTATTCCACCTCGACCTTCTTTATTGGCGAAATCTCCTTTAGCCTGGCCCTGACCGTGGCTTTCTTCATCGCCGTGGTTTTTACTATTCTAATGTTCTGGTTCTTACTCAAGACCGACATGGGCCGGTGCATCCGGGCCACCGCCCAGGACAAAGACGCGGCCCTGCTCATGGGCGTCAACTCCAAGCGGATTACCATCATCACCTTTGGACTCGGCTCGGCCCTGGTGGCCGCGGCCGGATCATTACTCATCCCCATCTATTACCTGTTTCCCGATATTGGCGGTCCTTTTACCCGGAAGGCGTTTGTCATCACTATCTTGGGCGGTTTGGGTTCCACGGTGGGGGCCATTCTGGGCGGGTTGACTCTGGGCTTGGCTGAGTCCTTTGGCGCCACCTACATTGGGATGGCCTTTGATGACATGATCGGCCTGATCATTTTCATCCTGGTGCTCCTTTTTATCCCCGGCGGTTTCAAGCGGTTGACCAAAATCTAGCCTCACCCTTTCTTACCCCTTGAGTCATTGCAACGGTCTATGGAAAGGACGCTCATGAAAAAATACTTACCCTTGATCTTACTTATTTTATTGATTATATTCCCCCTAATAGGGCGAGACGATTACCATCGGCATTTGATGATCCTGGTCCTGATGTGGGTGGTCATCGGCACGGGCTGGAACATCATCGCCGGATGCACCGGTCAGGTCTCCTTTGGAGCCAGCGCTTTTTTTGGGGTAGGCGCGTATACGGCCGGGCTGTTTTCTTTCAAGTTGGGACTGTCGCCATGGTGGGGACTGGCTGTTAGCGGCCTGGTTTGTATGGCCCTGGCCTTTCCCTTTGGTTGGATCAGTTTTCGATTGCGGGGACCTTATTTTGCCCTGGTCACTCTGGCTTTGGGGGAAATCTTGCGGCATATCGCCACGGTTTGGGAATCCCTGACCGGCGGCATGGTGGGTATCCTTATCGTTCAGACCTACGTGTCAAAGGTGCCTTACTATTACATGGTCTTAGCTCTGGCAATCCTCTCGGTGGTCGGTGTCAAAGTGATCATGGGCACCAAGTGGGGGTATTATTTCTTATCCATTCGAGAAGATCAAGACGCGGCCGAAAGCCTCGGCATCAACACCCAATTCTACAAGATGCTGTCTTTAAACATTTCCGCTTTCATTACCGGGATGGTGGGGGCCTTGTATATGGTCTACATGGGTTTCATTGACCCGAAGGTGGTATTTTCGCTCCATGACATTTCCATCATGGCCATCCTGGTCGGGATTGTCGGCGGCGTCGGGACCATTTACGGACCGGTCGTTGGGGCCTTCATCATGGTTGGGCTGCAGGAATTCTTCCGGACCGGCTTTTTTGGTCTGTTTAAATGGTTGGGGGCCGTCACCGATGCCCAGGCGGTCAAGGTGGCCGCCAAATATGTTAGTGAAGCTCATGTGTTAGGGTTCGGGATATTGGTCGTGTTGGTCATCCTCTACCTGCCCAACGGGATCGTGGGAGACTGGGGCAAAATTATCGGGGCGTTCATCCCGCGGCGCAAAAAGGAGGTTCAACGGTGAGCTTTCTGGAAGCCAAGCATCTGACCAAGCACTTCGGCGGCCTGACTGCGGTTGGGAATGTCAGTCTTAAAGTTGAACAAGGAGAAATATTTGGTTTGATCGGCCCCAACGGGGCGGGTAAGACTACTTTGTTCAACCTGATCAGCAGCTTTCACATCCCGACCAGCGGTCAGGTGTTCTTCAAAGGCCGAAACATCACCGGGATAAAAACCCATAAGATCTGCAAGCTGGGGATTTGCCGGACCTTCCAGGTAGTCAGGCCGTTGCGCCGGATGACCGTGCTGGACAATGTCATCGCGGCCGCCTTTTCCCGAACCAACTCCAAGGCCCGGGCCTATGACCTGGCCATGGAAACTATGGAGTTCTGCGGCCTGCTGCACCGTAAAGACGCCCTGGCCGGGGGGCTGCCCATTGGTGAGCGGAAGCGGTTGGAGATCACCCGGGCCATGGCCACCAGGCCGGAACTGTTGCTGCTGGACGAGACCGCGGCCGGCCTCAATCCGACCGAGTCTGAATTGGCCATTAAACTGATTAAGAAGATCCGCGACCGGGGGGTGACCATTATCATTGTGGAACACAACATGAAGATCATCATGACCATTTCCGACCGCATTCACGCCATCAGTTTCGGCCAGAGCATAGCCGAAGGAACGCCTCAGGAGGTGTCCTGCAATCCGGCGGTAATTGAGGCTTACCTGGGGGAAGAATATGATCAATGCCTCACCTGAGGCCTGCTTGGGGGAAGAATATGCTCAAGGTTGATGGAATCGACGTCTTTTACGGAGACCTCCAGGTCTTGTGGAACGTGTCCCTGGAAGTGCGGGAAAATGAGATTTTGGTCTTGGTCGGAGCTAATGGGGCCGGAAAATCTACGACCATCAAAACTATTTCTTCGTTGTTGCGCCCGGATAAAGGTCGGATTACTTTTAACGGCCATCGCCTTGACCAGGAGCCGGCCCATAAGATCATCGGACACGGGATTGTCCACGTCCCGGAGGGGCGCAGATTATTCACTCAGATGAGTGTGGAAGAGAACCTGATCATGGGCTCGCTCCATGGTGAGGCCAAACCCAAGCGGCTTGAGACCATGGCCTATGTCTATGAGCTTTTCCCCCGGCTCAAGGAACGCCGAAAGCAACTCGGGGGGACCCTATCGGGTGGCGAGCAGCAGATGTTGGCTATCGGCCGCGGTCTGATGTCCTTGCCTAAGCTGATGATGTTCGACGAACCATCTCTGGGGTTGTCGCCGATTTTGGTTCAGAATATCTTCGGCATCATTAAAAAGATCAGCCAGGAGGGGGTGGCAGTGCTGCTGGTGGAGCAAAACGTCATGCAGACGCTGAAGATGTGTGATCGCGCTTACGTGATGGAAAACGGCCGGATAGTCATGGAAGGACCCGGCCCCGAACTTCTGGAAAATGCACAGGTCAAGGAAGCCTTCCTGGGTATTTAGCCGACTGACTCAACATGATTGGGCTGGCTGTTTTCCTGAAAAAGAATATTTTTGCCATCTTGTGCCGTCCTTAGATAATTACGCTTGACTTGGGTCGAATAGGTGTGTATACACTTATTGAAGGCACCCTTCCCATGAGGTGGCGCGGTAATCCTGGTCGGAGACCTTGGACGATACCTATGTGTCACCCTAGTATACCTCATCTCCGGCCTTAAGTCGAATTGTTATGACGCACCGCTTCATCAAAGGTGTTTGACAGGATTCAGACTCTATGGAAGAGACACCGAAAATATTGGACGAGCCTAGATGCCGTGAGATAGGCAGGACTTGCGCCTGCTACAACCTCCGCCGCGCCGCCCGATCCATCACCCGGCTCTACGATGATTTCCTGAGACCAAGCGGCCTTAAGACCACCCAGTTTTCCGTGCTCATGACCGCTAAAATGCGTGGCCCCGTCACCATCACGAAACTGGCGGATCTGACCGTGACGGAACGGACTACCCTGACCAGGAATCTGACCATCCTTGAGAAGAAAGGCCTTATCCGGATCGAACCAGGCCTGGACCGCAGAGAGCGTCAGGTGGCCCTCACGGAGGCAGGCCATGAGGCGTTGGTCAAGGCCATACCCCTATGGGAAATGGTTCAGGAGCATGTTGAGAAAGGGCTAGGCCAAGATCGTTTGGTTAGTTTTCTAATAGAGTTGCGGGAGGTCGTCGCTTTGACACGTTAACCGGGGCCATGTAGGAATTTTTTTGGGACAAATAGGTGCAGATACACTGGATTGGCGGGATCAACGAGGCCAAACCACGGAACAATTCCCAAGGAATGATGAGTAGGACGGCGAATCCCCCAAATTGAACCAGCCGGATTATATCAGGCAGGTTGCGTCCCAAGGCTCAAGGAATCATTCAGAAATTGAAACCGATATATACCCACAGCGACGGACTTCGCGTTCGGTGTCGGCTTAATAACCCCGATGAACAAGTGCAGGAGGTCATGCCCATGAATGCCGGATCCAGCCTTAGCCTACCAGACCACATCCAGATGTTGCTGAACGGTTCGATTCCACCGCCACCCATTGCCAAACTGATTGGCTTTACGATCAGCTCAGTTGGTGACGGGCAGGCGACCATCGAGTTCGAAGCGACTGAAAAGCATGCCAACCCCATGGGAACCCTGCACGGCGGCGTTCTCTGTGACATTACTGATGCGGCCATGGGCCTGGCCTATGCCGGCACACTAAACGAGGGGGAGAGCTTTACCACATTGGAACTCAAGATCAATTTCCTCAAACCGTTCTGGAGAGGAAGGCTTCGAGCTGAAGGCAGCGTGGCCAGTGCCGGTAAGACCGTGGGGCTGGTCATGTGTGATGTGTTTGACAGCAAGGGACGGCTTGTGGCCCGGGCCAGCAGCACGTGCATGACTTTACGGGGCAATATGGCTGAAGGTCGATGAACTGGAGGAAATCACAACATAAGGAGGCAAAATCATGCCAGAGACGAATAACATAGAGGCCGCCAGGTTTATCCGCGATGACCTCAGACTGAAAACCTTCCCGGTCGCAGTCAAGTTTGTAAAAGACAAGGCGGACTTTCCTGAAAAAACCCGCCGGCCGTCTCTGGCCATGGGAAAAAGGATCGCCATTTGCCAGGGCCTGACGATGGCCAGAAATTACGGGTGGACCGTCGGGTTGGCCAAAGAGGATGTGATTTGCGTACCGGCGGCCATCGTCTTCGGTTTCAGTGACTCTGAGGACCAGCCGAAGTCCCTGGCTCGGTTGTTTTGCGAGATTAACTTCTCCAGTAGCGACGAACTGGCCCACCTGGAGACCTCCTCCATGTGCCGGTTTGAAAATGGGGAAATCGACGGAATTCTCCTGGCCCCATTGGAGAAAGCATCCTTTGAGCCGGACACGATTATCATCTATGGCAATCCCGCCCAGGTGATGAGGCTGTCTCAAGCCTGGTCTTACCTGTGCGGAGAGCGGGTTACGGGGCACTTCGGCGGCAAGGTGGAGTGCGACGAGTATCTGATTGCCCCTTTCAAGACGCAATGCCCCCGGGTCGTCATTCCCGGCCATGGGGAGCGTATCTTTGCCGCAACTCAAGATGATGAAGTGGTTTTCGCCCTTCCGGGGAAATTCCTGTCGGACCTTGTCCGCGGCCTCCAGGAAGTCGGAAAAGCCATGGGGGTGCGCTATCCGGTGACGCCCTACCAGAATTTCCAGCCTGATTTCCCAAAGGCCCACAAGGAGCTGGGGAAAGAACTGGGGATTTTGTGACATATCGGCGGAGCGAACCGGGAGTAGGGAATCGCCGCGAGTGTAAGTGGTTATCTCTGGCCACCCTTAGAGTGCCTTGGAGCACATGATAGAGGAGATGGAATTTATGAGAGTGATCGCGTTTAACGGCAGCCCGAGAAAAAAATGGAATACGGCTACACTGCTGGAAAATGCTCTGGCCGGAGCTTCGTCCCAGGGAGCGGAAACCGAACTCGTTCATTTGTATGATCTGGACTACAAAGGATGCCTGAGCTGTTTCGCCTGCAAAACAAAAGGCGGCAAAAGTTACGGCCGGTGTGCGGTAGAGGACGAGCTAACACCAGCCCTCGGAAAGGTTGCGGAAGCCGATGTCCTCATACTGGGTTCCCCGATTTATTTTGGCACTGTTTCCGGGGAGATGAGATCATTCATGGAACGGTTGATGTTTCCCTATTTGACCTATACCGATCCTCCAGGGTCCCTTTTCCCCAGAAGCATCTTGACGGGCTATATCTATACGATGAACGTTACAGAGGAAATGATGAAGGATTACGGTGTCGATCAACACATCGGTCTCAATCAAAGGCTCATGGAATTGATATTTGGAGCGACAGAGTCTATTCTCAGCTTCGATACTTATCAGTTTGACGATTATTCAAAGGTGGTGGCGGACCGATTTGACCCTGAGAAAAAGGCCCAGAGACGCCAAGATGTATTTCCGAAGGATTGCCAAAAAGCGTTTGAAATGGGCGCCGGATTGGTCAGGCGAATTGACGGATAGAAAGTATTTTTTAACTAACAACCGGCGAAAAGATCGCCGAAGGAGGTACCTGATGAAGAAATCCATGGGCGCAAAGACTCTGGTTTACCCGACACCGGTCTGGGTCATCGGAACGTATGATCAGGAGGGCAAGCCTAATGTGATGACGGCCGCCTGGGGCAGCATCTGTTGTTCTCAACCGCCCTGCGTGGCCGTGGCTCTGCGGAAAGCCACCTATTCCTACGGCAACATCATGGAGCGCCGGGCATTTACCGTAAGCGTGCCGTCTGAGGCATATGTCAAAGAGGCCGACTACTTCGGGATAGTCTCCGGAAAAAATACGGACAAGTTCGCCGTTACCGGGTTGACCGCAGTCAAGAGCGACCTGGTTGACGCCCCTTACGTGCAGCAGTTCCCAATGATTGTGGAGTGCCGATTGCTCCACTCTTTTGAAATTGGGCTCCATACCCAGTTCATCGGTGAGATCGTGGATGTAAAAGCCGATGAAGCCGTGCTGAATGAGCAAGGGCTTCCCGAAATTGAAAGAGTCAGGCCGATCGTGTATGGTCCCGGAATTAGCGCCTATCACGGCGTCGGGGCGTGCCTCGGGCAGGCCTTTTCCATCGGGAAGCGGGCATGAAGAGGCTCTCCAAAATGAGAGCCAAAATGCGCCTCTTTTTGAATCAATATTATGAAAGCCCCATCAGGCCGATGGCGGCAGTCTTTTATGCCGGCCGACCTGCTGGGGCCAATCACTGCGGCAAACCATTCTCCTCAAACTCCATCTGAATGTCCACCTCATTGTCCTGGACTTTTGTTTTTAGATGGGGATATCGTTTTTCAAAGACGTGGATCATGCCACCGTTCTCCTTCAGGACGTGGGCAATAAATCCCTTATAATCGTTCTCCCGGGCGATCTTTTCTAAGGCTTCCAGGAGATGAGAACCGACGCCCTGGCCCTGAAAATCCTCTGAGACCATCAGAGCGATCTCGGCGCTGTCGTTTTCGGCCCGGGCGTAGGAGCCAATGGCCATGATTTCCTTGTGTCCGCCCCTGGACGTGAGACCG
>JADFYC010000102.1:0-3002 GCA_015233295.1 Deltaproteobacteria bacterium
CCAAATCAGCCGGCCGGCGGTAGACAGGGCAGGGGTACAGTTGGGATTTAGTCAGACTACCCTTGAGAATCGGCTCAAAATAACCGGTGAACAGCACTCCTCCGCCACGATCCTTATCACCCGGTGATTGGTAAATAAGGAACTCGTCTTTGATGATCTGAGGCCACTGGCTGCGGGGTCTGGTGATCACCTGGCTGAAATATTCCAAAGACATGATCAGCCTTTCCGCAGAGTAGACATCGGAACCAAAGGTGAATTGCTTGTCTTTGGGTAACCGGCGGTAATAGACCAGACTGTGGTTGATGGCTTCGGAGAGGGAGGCGATATCCATATCGTCTTGAAAATCAGGATAGTCCTGGGGATCTAACCGGACCAGTCCGGTTTCTTCCCGGGCCGGGACAATTTCTTCTCGTATCTGTCCGGCCTCTTCCCGCGGCGGCATGGGCCGGGGTTTTTTTTGACAACCTCCGAGGCCGATCAAACCGGACGTTGTAATCAATAAGCAGAGAACGAGAATAATCGTTTTATAGGATGGCTGCGACCGGGCGAATCTCGCCGCCTCCTGGGAAGGATTTTTCAGCAGATGATTTATCAAGAAGCGGCCTCTTCGTTATTTTGTTGGAGTCATGTCTTTTCCGGGCCGGCTTGACGGAATTTCATTTAGCTTTGACTGAAAAGCGGCCAGGTCGGCGATCTTGACGGCGGTCATGAACAACTCTTTGAGGATATCCCGGCTGTCTATTTTATCAATTGCAGCGAAGACGTCTTGAGGAAACGGCCCAAATCGGGCGGATAGGAGATCCACAAGTTTTTCCCTGGCTTCCACTATCCGACCCTTTTCCATGCCCTTTTCCATGCCTTTTTCCATGCCTTTTTCCATGCCTTCTTCCATGCCTTCTCTTTTGCCTTCTTTCTTGCCTGCCTTTCGGCCTTTTTGGATGCCCATTCGAAGAATATCTTTACCGGCGGCGGTTTGGGCCAGATCAAAGTTCAGCATAGTGATAACCTCCTTTCGGGTGATCTTATGAAACCTGTTGAGCAAGAACAGGCCCAGGAGATCTAAAATTCTTTTTGAGTCTTCCTTGGGATAAACCTCCCGGACCAGCTCACCCCAAATTTTGGCTTTGACAAACAGATCATGCTTTGAGGTATGCTCCGGCATGGTGTAGGGGGCTAATAAGACCAGCCGGGGATCTATGTCCCGCAGTTCCTCTTCTGCCAGATCTTCTAGAATTATCTCTTTGGGCCAGCCTTGATAGGTCAGGTGCCCCGGACAGGTTAGCCCGTGCAGGGGCAGGGCGGCGTCACGAAAGGCGCGTCGGGTATATATAATGCCCAGGGAAAAAGGTCCGCGATATTTCTTCTGGGTGCAATATAGCAAACCTGCGGCAAGCAGCCGATAGCGGATAAAGGGGTCGGCATATCCCTGGAACTCCAGGAAAACCAAATTATCCTGTCCCAACAAAGGGGTGGCCACGATATCCGGGGAGACCTTCTTGACTTTGAGGGTTTCGGCCCTGAACTTGTAGGGATGTCCGGTGGTGACGCCGACCAGCCTCAGCACGGCATCTCCTGCCGCCTGCATCAATTGGTAAAAGGCCTCATCAGAGCCCCGGGTACCCGACTTTTCCATTGATCACGCTTCGTTTAGTGCTTTAACGTCATCATAATTCATCCGTTGTGCCGAAGAATTGACCCCCCGGCGCACCACCTGCCTTTAATCTAGAATATCATGGACAGGCGGCTAATATCAATAAAATTTCTTCGTGCGGTGCAGACCGCCGGCACCAAGGAAGGAAAATTTCAACCGGATTGAAGCGGCTTGATTTGTCTTGTGTTATTCCAGTTGTTATGATATATGTCCACGATTGTTATCACCTCTTTCAAACCTCCAGAGCCGTACCTAAATAATGACGACAGCAAAAATTAAGCTTGAAGAAACCTGGCCGCGCCCTGATGTCACCGGAGTGATCCTGTCCGGTGGCTTGAACACCCGGATGGGGGTGAATAAGGCTTTCATCCCCATTCTTGGTCGCCGGATTGTGGACTTGCTCCTCCAGGTCATGACGCCGTGTTTTAAAGAGGTGATGTTGATCACCAATGCCCCGCAGGATTATCTGGACCTGGACCTGATGCTGGTGACCGATGTGCAAAAGGGCCTGGGTCCTTTTGGTGGGCTGCTGACGGCCCTTCTTTATGTGGAGACACCCTACTTCTTTATCACCGCTTGCGACACCCCGTTCATTAATCCCAAACTGATCCAAGGGTTGTTGGCTCTTCTCCCTAAAGGTGGGGATATCATTATTCCGGCCACACCGGAGGGATACCAACCGCTGATGGCTTTATATTCAAAGCGCTGCCTGAAGGTGGTGGAAGATTTTGTCAAATCCGGACGGCGAAAAATATATGAGATATTCCCTCATGTCAAAACGGTCAAAGTCGAACCGCCCGAGCTATACGTGATGGATAGCCAGGGGTACTCCTTCTTCAATCTCAATACGCCGGAAGATGTCTCCATGGCGCAGCGGGTGGCTCGGGAGGCAGCCCCGTGGTTGTGGTAAAAACCCCTGGTCGGTTGCAAATGTGTGGTTTTTCACACACGGCGTTGTTGGGGCAGGAGCCGCTTGGATGTAACAAACCGTTATTACATAATATAGCATATGTATCTTAACGTTTTGACAAATCAATAAGTTATCTAATGAAAATATCTATCGGAATTTATTTTATGGGCTATAAGCTAACTATTATCATATATTAGACCTAATGACCAGGATACGCCCCTGGTACCGGTATATAATTTGCATATCCCAAAAGTAGTCACTCCTATGGTGATCTTGTCCTATCTCGAATTGGTTTCATCTCCGCCAGGGCCCCGGCGATTTTCTGCTTCGCCAAATTTCCGAAACGGAATCTCAACATCGACCTTCATCAGGATAGCTCAAATGGATCTTTTGCAAAGAACGGTTGACCGCAAAATTTCAGTCAGCGGCATCGGACTGCAC
>JADFYC010000102.1:3129-10285 GCA_015233295.1 Deltaproteobacteria bacterium
GGAGTTGGCCACCACGTTGTCGGCTAACGGTTGTCGGATATCCACTATCGAACATCTCATGGCCGCATTCTTCGGCCTGGGGATAAACAACGCGATGGTGGAGGTGGATTCGCCGGAAGTGCCGATTATGGACGGTAGCGCCGATCCTTTTGTTAATTTGTTGAAACAAGCCGGTATTCGGGTCCTGGATGAAATCAATAAAGTCGTGGTTGTGACCGAACCTATCTGCGTCACCGACGGGGACAAAGTGATTCGCCTCGAACCTTCAGATGGTTTCAAAATCAGTTGCACTATCGATTTTGAACACCCTCTCTTGTCTAACCAGTCTTTTTGCATGGATTTTTCCGACGAAGCTTTTATGAACGAGATCGGTCCGGCCAGGACCTTCGGATTTCTTAAAGATGTGACTATGTTGCAGGCTAATGGGTTGGCTAAGGGCGCGTCTTTAGACAATGCCATCGCCATCGATGATGATTGTGTGCTGAATCCTGACGGACTCCGTTATGAAAACGAGTTCGTCAGGCATAAGATATTGGATTGTATCGGTGACTTGTCTCTGCTTGGTTACCCGGTGATCGGACATTTTATCGCTCATAAATCCGGACATGCTCTTCATCACCGACTGGTTACGCAACTTATGGCGCAGCCGTCGGCTTGGCGTTTAGCCGAGGCTACTGAATTTGCCGATATCTCCAGCCCCGACTGGAATTTTTCGCCGTTAAGCGCCTTGCACGCGGCGGCTTGATCACCTTCCAATTAAGAGACGGATCAGCCGGGAAATCTAACTATCATACAACGCAATCATGCAACGAGCGGCTGTTTGCAGGTAACTTGTTGTGATGCCTGACGTGATGTCCCTCCTATTTTCGTTCTTTAGTCTGCCGGGGCTGTCAAGAACGCTTTTGTCAAGGCTGACAATTTGTCGGGATGGCATGGTCGGTCACGGCTAGGTAGCGCTTTTTAACCTCTTCATCTTTTTCTAATTCTTCAATCAGACCGTGGTATTTGATCTGACCGTTGTCGATAATGTAAGCCCGGTCGGAATGGGCTAGGGCGAATTTAACATTTTGCTCGGACAGCAACACCGTCATTCCTTCCTGCTTCATCACATCAATGAAATCACCCAGAGTCTTGACCACCAGTGGAGCCAGTCCTTCCGACGGTTCATCAAGCAGGATCAGATCGGGGTTGCCCATCAAGGCACGGGAGATGGTCAGCATCTGTTGCTCGCCTCCGCTCAAATCCCCCCCCGGTCGATTCGCCATTTCCTCAAGTTTAGGAAAAAACTTGTAGATCCGTTCATAAGTCCATTTAATGTGCTTGCCTTTGCGCCCCACATCCAGGTTGGCCTTGACCGTGAGGTCCGGAAAGATCCGCCGGTCCTCCGGGACAAAGCCTATTCCCAACCGGGCAATCTTGTATGGCGGCCATTTGGTGATATCGCAATCTTTAAATGTAACCGAGCCGGTCTGAGACGGCGTAAGTCCCATGATGCTGCGCATGGTGGTGGTTTTACCCGCCCCGTTTCGGCCCAGCAGGACCACTACTTCACCCTGGGCCACGTCAAGTGACACATCAAACAGGATGTGGCTCAACCCATAATAAGTATTTATTTGATCGACCACCAGTCTCATCGTCGGCGCCCGGAAGTAAGGTCAACAAGCTTCGTCCATCATAGGCTTTTCACCCAAATAGACTTCAATCACCTTAAGATTGTTTGAGATTTCCTTGGGTGTGCCTTCGGCCAACAGATTGCCGTAACACAACACTCGAATTTTCTGAGATATGCCGAAAACTATGTCCATGTCGTGCTCAATGAACACCATGGTTACTTTTAATCGCTCCCACAGGTCCTTGACCAAGGCCACGGTTTGCCACCTTTCATCAGGACTCATCCCGGCAGTCGGCTCATCGAGCAGCAGCAACCGCGGCTCCAGGGCCAGGGCCACGGCAATATCAAGCAGTTTTTGATTACCATGGGCCAGGGTTCCGCTCAAACGCTGAGCCATGGCAGTCAATCCGACACTGTCTAGGATTTCATAAGCCCGCTGGTGGATCTGGGTTAATTTCTTGTACGGGGTTCTAAAATTAAGGTTGCGTTCCTGCCGGGTGATGCAGGCGGACACCACATTTTCCAGCACCGTCATTTTTGGAAAAATATTCGTTCGTTGAAAGGCGCGAGCTAAACCCAATCTGACGGTTTTGAACGGTTGCAGACCCGCGATGTTTTGCCCGTTAAAAATTATTTTGCCCGAATCCGGAACATGGTAGCCGGTGATGAGGTTGAACAAGGTCGTCTTACCTGCACCGTTAGGGCCGATAATGGCGCTCAATTCCCCTTCGGCGACGCGAAAACTTAAATTATCAATAACCAGCCGGCCGCTGAATGACTTAGACAGCTTTTCGACTCGGAGAATGTCCGCCGCCATGCAACATCACCATCTTTCTGAAGAATGACCGAACACGCCACCGGGAAGTTCTTCAACCATTTTTTTTCTTAATTATTTTTTGAACCAACCCGATTAACCCACCCGGGGCGAACAAGACCATAACCAACAGGATCAGGCCCAGGATAATCGCCCAATACTCGACCAGTCCCTTATGCGCCTGCTGGAGAACGATTCTAAGGCACATCAAGAAAGCCGACCCCACGGTCGGACCCATGAGTGAATACATCCCACCTACCAAACTGGCCAGGATAGGCTCGGCTGATCTGCTCCAGTGCAGGAACTCGGTTTGGGCAAAGCGGTTCAATTGGGCGAATAACCCGCCGGCCAGCCCGGCAAAAGCACCGGCGATGATAAAATTGAGCCACTGATAAAATCTGACATTAACTCCGATGAATTTGGCCCGGTCCATATTTTCCCGGATAGTCCGGATGGTCAGGCCGAAGGAAGAATTGACCAGCATTCGCATCAACCAGACACAAATCAAGAAAATAACCAGGCAGAACAGGTAAAAATTAGTCGGACTCAGGAAATCCGGCCGGGGCACGCCGTGGAGGCCGTCGTCTCCCCCCGTGAAGGTGTACCATTGAAAGGCAACCATATACAGGAGTTGGCTAAAGGCCAGAGTCAAGATAGAAAAATAGAGTCCGGTCAGCCGGACACAGAACCACCCAATGATGACGGCAGCCACCGCCGCCATCAACGGCGCCGCAGCCAGGGCTAACAAAAGGGGCGCGGCCGCTTTTTTCATCAGCAGAGCCACCGTATAGGCGCCCACCCCAAAAAACGCGGCGTGTCCGAAACTGACCATACCGCCAAAGCCCAGGATGAGGTTCAAACTCATGGCAAACAGGCTCATGATGATTATTTCAGTGGTCACCCAAATCCAGTACACCCCGGTCCGGCCCAAGTGGGCCAATACAAAGGGCAAAATAAAAAAGACAACGATCAGCAACGCAGTGGCCACCCGGTGACGGGTTTTGGTCTCCGGTTCATAAATGTTCGTTTCTGGATTTAGCTTTATATTTAACATAATATTCTTGTTAAGATGGTCTGATGCCTAGTTCCGACATCATTGAGATCAAGGATAGTGCGGAAATAGACCAGGCGTTTTTTCTAGTTCTCTCTGCGTCCTCACCATTGGGCTTATCGGCCTCTTACCGCTCCGGCTTGCCAAAAAATCCCCAGGGCCGCCAAATAAGCACCAGGGCCATGATCACGTAAGGAAACACCAGGGCCCACCGGCCCAACGGCAACTGAAAGAAAGTCACTCCCAACCCAATGATCAAAGAACCCAACAGGGCGCCGCCAATACTGCCCAGTCCTCCGATGACCACCACGGCAAAAGACTCGATGATCTTTTCCATCCCAATGCCAAGGTCGATATTGGCCAGTGCGGCCATCAAAACCCCGCCGAGACCGGCCAGCCAACACCCAAGCATGAATGTTGAGGTCATGACCCAGGAGACGTTCACACCCAGCGCGCCCAGGGTATCCGGGAAAGTCACGGCGGCTCTAATCAGATTTCCCGCCCTGGTCCGATGCAGCAGCCACCACAATCCCAGGGCGATGACCGGACCCATAAACATAATAAAGACATTATAGGTGGGTAAGGCCAGGCCGAATATATCCACCGAACCGGCCAGGATTTCAGGCCGGGGGACGTTGCGCGGGTTACCTCCCCAAACAATCCTGACCAGATCGTCTAAAATCAGCACCAAGGCGTAAGTCAGGAGCAGTTGCAGCAAGTGTTCTTGCCGATAGACCCGGCGAAACAAGCTGATTTCAAGGATGAAACCCAAGATGGCGATAGCCGGCGGGACGACCAAAAGCAGCAGGAGAAAATTGAAAAGAGATCCTCCGCTGACCAGGGAGCTTATAGAAAAAGCCAAAAAGGCCCCGATCATATATAGCGACCCGTGGGCGAAATTGATCACCCGCAGCACGCCGAAAACCAGACTCAGGCCGGAGGCGATGATAAACAAGAGCATCCCCTGACTCAAGCCGTTTATAGTCATAAACACGAAGTATTCTATGCTCATAGGTTTCTTCAGAACATTGAAGAGTTTTCTAAGTGTCGCCGATCCTCGGGTATCAAGGGAGGATCGGCGACCGGATCAGGCCTATTTCTTGCCCGCCCTCAGTTTCTTCACTTCATCCACGGACAGCATGACTTTTTCCGCCGGGATAGCCACCACGTCTTTCATGATCAGATGGTCTTTATACTTGGCGTCCTTGGTTGTCACGCCGACGTATATACCCACGTTGGCCATATGATCCTCGGGACGAATGAACAGGTCTCCGCGTAATGACTTAAATTTTAATCCATCTAAAACCTTAACCACTTTCTCGGAATCGGTGGTTCCGGCTTTCTTGACGGCTTCGGTTAAGGCGATCATCCCATCATAGGCCATAATCGCCCAATCGGCCGGATATTCTTTGTTTTTACCATAATATTTTTGGACAAAGGCTTTCATTTCGGGGGTATTAACGGCATAGAAGGGGCATCGGGCATAACCGACCAGTCCTTCGGGCATGTCATTTCCTGTGGCCCGCAACAGATCTAAATCAAATAAACCGGAGAAGGTGGCCTTCTTGAATAGCCCATAAGGCTTGGCTTGCTTAATAAAAGTGCTTAAACCGCCACCCCAGAAACTACTGAAAACCGCCTCGGGATTCTTGGCCATTAATGTGGGGATGAAGGGCGAGTAATTAGTTTCGCCTAATTTGACCCAAACCGTCTCCACAATTTTGGCTTCGGGTTTGAGTTCAGCCATCTTCTTGACAAAAGCATTGTACTGGTCATGACCATAGGCATAATCAGGGCCGATATAGCCATAATTCTGAGCTTGACGTCCGGCCAGAGCCACGGCCATGCCGCGGCCTTCGATTCCGGTATTAGGTACTACCTGAAACATAAACGGCTGGAAATCCGTGGTGGTCAACGCCTCGGCATTAGAAGTATGAAAATAAATAATTTTCTTATATTCCAAGGCGACCTTGGTTACCGCCAGGGCCACCGCACTGCTGGTCGGGCCAATTAGAAAATCACATTTTTCACTCAAGATAAGTTCTCTGGCCATGTTGGCCCCGATGTCCGGTTTCAGTTGGGCATCCCGGACGACCAATTCCAATTTCTTGCCCAATATGCCTCCAGCGGCGTTGACTTCCTCGATAAACAGATCAATTCCCGCCTTTTGGGATTTAAAGAAAGTGGCCCCAATGCCGGAGACATCAGCGATGAAACCCAATTTGATGGTTTCCGCGGCGGCTTGATTCGCCACCAGGATAAAGCTTAGTAGGAGCAGAGAAAAAAGGACGGTCATCTTCATCTTTGACTTAGATTTCATTTTTTCCTCCTAACTTGATGGTTTCTGGTTGAGAGCAATGATTAACATATAACATAATATATTGTGAACGGTCATATGTGAACGGTCATAATTGTCCTTTTTCGGTGTGCATGGTTGCTGGTTATATTCAATGAATAACCAACAACAAGCAACCAGTAACCAGCAACTAGTAGGTTAACAGCATACCACCATCAAATAAAAGGTCGCCGCCGACCAGGTATTTAGCGAAACACGAAAATCCGAAGAGGAACAAATTGGCCACCTCGATGGGGGTCATCATTTCTTTATTGCGTGATTTTCCCATCATCACATTCTGAACAACTTCCTCTGGGGTCATGCCCCGTTGCTCGGCTTGATCCGGGATCTGTTTTAAAACCAGACCGGTCTTGACATACCCGGTGCTGACTGAAAATGAACGAATCTTGCCGGATCCTTCAGCCGCAATGGACTGGGTCAGGGCGCGCAAGCCGAATTTAGTGATATTGTAAACTGACTTGTTGAGTGTACAGATGTGGCCGTGAACAGAGGACATGTTGCCAATCGCCCCGGTGCCTGATTCGCTTTGTTTCATATAGGGGATAGTCAGCTTAGACAGGTAGAATGGCGCCCGGAGCATGATCTTTTGCATCAAGTCATACTTTCCCATGGGAAAATTTTCCAACGGGGCGACGTGCTGGATCCCGGCGATGTTGGCCAGATATTTTATGCAGCCCAACTTGGCGCTTTCTGAGACGGCCTGCTCAATGTCGTTATCGCTGGTCAAGTCTGTTTTGATGAAAGTCATGCGCCCACCCAGACGGCTAACCAACTCACAAGTCCTTTCGCCTTCAGCCTGGTCAATATCCAATCCCACGACCAGCAGATTATTAACGGCCGCGGCAATAGCTACGGCTCGGCCGATGCCCCCGGCGGCGCCGGTGACTAGACAAACGTGCTGCGGGCAAAAGTCCTTATCCGATAATACCAAGATATCTTCCCGCTGGATCTCGGGCTCGCTAATATCCATGCTCTCACTCCTATGTTCATTTCTCTATGCCTTCACCGGGATGTTCCGGAGCCTCATCAGATTTAAGCAGAGTGACTCGGTTCTCTATGCATTGTCAAGTGTTTTCTTGAGGTTGGGATAGATTCTTTATTAACTACGTAACGGAATGATATATAACCTAATAACGAAAATTATCCGGTCCCATGGACGAACGCTGGTCGCCCACGACGGGCTAAGTCCCATGACGACGACAACAGTTCATGCGTTTGCGGTAAGGCGAAACGGTTTTTCTTGACCACAACCCGTCAAACTGATAACATTTAATTTGTCATTTTCGAAACTCGCCTCTCGGGCCTGGATTCTATCGTGCGCGC
>JADFYC010000103.1:0-584 GCA_015233295.1 Deltaproteobacteria bacterium
GTTTACATTTTTGTTACTTGCAGATACAGCTAGGATGGATTCACTGTTGGGGGCCAGACCGGTCTTTGTCGGTTTTAAGGCGGGAGTCGCATCGGCGCTGGTTGATCTGGAAGTTAACCTGGACACTATCTCCACCGCTTTGACGATGGAAGACGGCGTAGAACTGCTGAGTTCTTATAAGCCTCGATGGATGAGACCGGATGACACCGGATTGGAGGAAGTGGGAACCGACCTCGATGACGCCGATGAAAATAATGAGCAAGATGACGCCGAGGCGGAGGAGGAGAGAGCCGATCATGGTGACGACGCAGAGGAGAACGACGAACAGGATGACAGATGAGATTATAAGCGGCGTCTCTGAAGTGATTCGGGTGGAACTTAGGGACACTTCGGATGCGGCCTTGGCGGTCTACTCCACCAGACGTTTGACGGCCGCGATGGGGTTTAGTGTGACCAATCAATACCTGATTGCCGCAGCCGTATCGGAACTGGCCACGAATATCGTGAGATATGCCGGTAAAGGTGAGATAACCATTAAGACGGTACACAACGCCGACCTGGAGGGTGTTGAGGTAAAGGCGCGG
>JADFYC010000103.1:602-2646 GCA_015233295.1 Deltaproteobacteria bacterium
ATATTGAACAGGCCATGCAAGAGCATTTCAGCAGCGGAAACAGCCTCGGCCTGGGCCTTCCCAGCGTCAGAAGAATTATGGATGAATTCATTATAGATTCCAAACCCGGCCAGGGGACGACCATCATCGCCCGGAAGTGGAGATAGGATAAAATGCCCCGACTAGACTACGGACTCTTGAAACGCGGCCTGACCGGCCCGGAAGACGAGTGTGGTGACACGGGCCTGATCAGAGTGGATGGCGAAGACTGCTTTTTGGCCCTGGTCGACGTTTTGGGGCACGGCCGGGAGGCGCACGCTGTAGCCGTTATGGCCTCGGAATTCATCCTCGAAGACCTACATCGGGATCTGATCGAGATGATGCATGGCTTGCATTCACGTCTAAAAGGGACCAGAGGAGCTGTCGCGACCCTATGTCGCCTCAACATCCCCAGCGGCGAGTTACACCATGTCGGCGTCGGAAACATAACCACCAGAGTCTTCGGGATTAAGAGCTATAGCTTCATTTCCAGGGACGGCATTATCGGTTACATGATGTCCTCCCCCAAATTGCGAATAGAAAAACTGTCCCCTGGGGATATTTTAATATTGACTTCGGACGGACTAAAGGAGCACTTCGATCAAGACGAGTTCCCCGGCCTCCTTTGCGGCTCCGCCCAAGAAATCGCGGCAAATATGATGGCCAACTTAGGCAAGGCGAACGACGACGCCTCCTGCATCGTTTTGAGGTACCTGAGATGATTCGGCTCGGATCGCTGTCGATAAATACGCCGGAGGCTTTTGTCGAAGCCAGGCAGAAGATGGCTCGTCTGACTTATTCCCTGGGATACGCTGAAATACATGTATCACGGCTGGTCACGTTCTTTTCAGAGCTTATTCGCCTCGGCCGGGATCTCCAGGCCGGGGTAAGCGTCAACATTGGGATAGATGATAAGAACGGCCGAAAGGGTTTGGCCTTGGAGTTTTTCTATGGGAAAAAATTGCCACAGTCTCCTGCCGGAAACACATTTTTTGATGCCTTTGAGGTCAGCCACACCCACGAGGGCAGTATGGTCATTACAACTTTCCGCTACTTTTTGGATCATAGTTTTGACCCACAGATTTCACTTATAGAATCTCTCAGGCAAATGTTGAGCTTGCCATCCAGAGGCGAATTACTTAAGAATCTTCAACTAAGAAATAAAGAGCTTAATGATTCGGCAGAACAGACTAAGCTGGCCAAGGAAGCCGCCGAGGAAGCGTCCCTGTCTCTCCAGTCTCGGGTGAACGAGCTGGCCGAGGCCCGCCGGGCTATGCTCAATATTATGGAAGACTTGGGGGAAGCCAATCGAGAACTTGAGACAGCCCATAGGCAGATTCTGGACAGCATTCGATATGCCGGCCGCATCCAGCGGGCAATTCTGCCGAGCGAGAGCATTGCCCAAAGAGTCTTTCCCCAATACATGGTCATTTGGGAGCCGCGCGACGTGGTGGGAGGCGATATCTATTGGTGCCGGCCATGGGGTGACGGTTATCTGTTGATTCTTGGTGACTGTACCGGCCATGGGGTGCCTGGCGCGTTCATGACTCTCATTGCCAACGGAGCATTAGATCAGGCCATGCAAAAGGCGGAGTCGGGCGATCCGGCGGATCTGATCGGTCACATGCACCGGCTCATGCAAACCTGGCTGGGACAGGACACAGACTTAGGCGATTCCGATGACGGGATAGAAGTGGGTGCGTGTTACCTCCAGCCGGGTAGAGACCAGATTGTTTTTTCCGGCGCCAGATTCTCGTTATTCTATTTCGACCGGGGAGGGGAAGTTGTGGAGGTGACCGGAGATAAAAAAGGGATTGGATATCGGGCCGTCCCCCATGCTTCCACCTTCACTAACAAGTTGATTGAACTGGCGTCCGGCCGCCGCTTTTTTCTGACTACGGACGGGATCATAGATCAGGTTGGGGGAGAAAAACGGCGCGGTTTTGGAAAGAAGCGATTCACCAAACTGATCACCGACCTGGCCGATGTGCCGTTACCGGAGCAGGGAAAATACTTCATTGAAGAA
>JADFYC010000103.1:2777-10284 GCA_015233295.1 Deltaproteobacteria bacterium
TTTTCGCTGATTTTACCGCAAGATATAGATGCATGTTGGCAAACGCAAATATCCTGCGGCAGTGCCGGTTTCCCGAACTAGAGGCTGCGTATATGGAAAAAATATATTTGCGGATTCTCATCGTCACGCTCTTTTTGTTTCTTGGTGGAATCTTAGGTGTAACCGCAGCTTCGGCGGACCACCCGGAAGATCATGTTATAGCTCAACTGACGGAAGAGGAAAAAGCTTTCTTGGCGGGTAAAGAATTCCGCCTGGGCGTGGACGCGGAACGGGCGCCCTTCGAGTTCTTCGACGAAAAAGGAGATTACGCCGGCATCACCGCTGAGTTCGTGGAGATGGCCGCCAGGCACCTGGGCGTGGTCATGGTCCCTCAAAAAGGTCTGAAATGGACGGAGGCCATCGAAAAGACCAAGGTCGGTCAAATAGATATCATCCCCAAGATGACGCCGACTGCCGAACGAAAAAAATTTTTGATTTTCACCAGACCCTACATTACCTTCCCTTCCGTCATCGTTATGCGTAAAGGCCATTCTGCCTCCGGACTCGACGACCTCAAAGGCCTTAGGGTCGGAGTCGTAAAGGGGCTGGTTATGGAGGCCAACCTGAAGCGCGATCGCCCCGACTTGCCGCTAATCCCCATGCCCGACCTGGAGACCGCCCTGCGCGAACTTTCCGCTGGGAAATTCGACGCCTTTATAGACAACCTGGGCCCGGTTACCTACACTATCGACAAAGTTGGGCTGGCCAATTTGAAGATTGCCGGTGAGACTCCCTATACCCATGATTTGGCCATGGGCGTCAGGAAAGACTGGCCTCTATTGGCGTCAGCCCTGGACAAGGCCATAGCCGGCATAACCGAGCAGGAAAAGGCAGAGATAAAGCAACGTTGGCTGGCCATTCAGTATACCGGCACAATCAACTGGATGGTTGTCGGGCCCATAGGAACCGGATTGCTGGCCATAACAGCCTTCGTCTTAATTTGGAATCGCCGCTTGGGCCTGGCCATTCGGGAACGTAAAGCCGCAGAGAAAGAACTGACACGACTCTTGGAGGAAACTAAACAACAGGCCAAAATCCTGAAGTACCAGCAGGAGAAGTTGCAGGAGACCGAAGCCTGGTTTCGCGGCATCATCGAGTCTGCACCCGATGGAATTTTAGTGACCGATAACGGTGGCGTAATTATCCTCACCAACGCCATGGTCGACAAGATGTTCGGTTACCAGCCCGGCGACCTGCTGAACAAGAATGTCGATATCCTGGTTCCGGAGGATATCCGAGCCGGGCATGGGCTTAAGCGTGAGAGCTTCATGCAGACCCTAACGGGTCGAGAGATGGGCAGCGGCCTCAACCTGCGGGGAGTGCGCCGGGACGGCTCGGAGTATCCGGCGGAAATCGGGCTGTCAAAGTTACCCGCATCCGGCTCCCGAGGCACTTGTGTCTGCGTCTCCATCCGCGATATCACCGAACGAAAAGCCGCTGAATCGGCCCTGGCCAAGAGCCGTGAAATACTTCAGGGCATCCTTGACACCAGCCCCATAGCCGTGGCCGTCTTTGTGGATGGGGTAATCCGGTTTGCCAACCCACACTTCACGAATTTACTGGGCCCCCGAGTTGGAGATCCGGCTCCGCCGCTTTGTACCGATGCCGCCGATCGGGACGTGCTCGCTGGACTTCTCCGGCAACAAGAAGTAGTCTCCGATTTTGATGTCCAGATGTTTGGGACGGACAATAAGATACACAATTTCATGGCCACCTATCTTCGGACTGAATATGAGGGAGAGAAAGGCACCCTGGCCTGGCTGGTAGATATAACCAAGATTAAAACAATTGAGAAGGCGTTGACCGCGGCTGAAGAGCGCAGCCGGTTACTGCTCGAGTCGGCCGGAGAAGGCATTTTCGGGGTCGATACAAGTGGTCAAATGACTTTCGCCAATCCTGCGGCTCTCCGCATGTGGGGATACGGAGAGGAAGAGATGTTGGGAAAGAAAATTCAGCCTATCATTTACCAGTCATTACCGGATGTCTCACCAAACCAGGCAGACGACGGACCCATGTCGGCTTCTTACAAGGGAGGAGAAACCAGACGGAATGTCAACGAAATCTGGTGGCGTAAAGATGGTAACAATTTCTACGTTGATTATTCCAGCACGCCTATTTATAAAGAAAACATTTTGGTGGGCGCGGTGGTTACGTTCGGTGACGTCACTGAACGGAAGAAGGTGGAAAAGGAGCTGGAGCATTATGTTAAGGACCTCGAACGATTCAACCGGCTGGTGGTGGGCCGAGAAATAAGAATGCTTTATCTCAAACAAGAAATCAATGAGTTGAGAAAACAAGCCGGGCAAAGCGCCAAATACATCGTCCCGGCGGAGGTCGACCCCAATGAGGGGATTAGACCGTTCAAGGAAGAAAGAGAAGAACCAACGTTTGATTGGACCATGCTCGGAGATATCACCAAGGGCCGCCCCAACCTTGGTTCTTCCATGGATGTGGCTCTTTACAGATTATTACAGTTTACGTTAAGAGACGTCATCATCGCAAAATTCAACTCCGAAACTGCCGACAAGTTATATTTTGAGGCCGGTGAGATGGCCGGCAGAGAACTCTATCGGGCGATGATGGTCAAGGCCAAAGATTTTGACGAATTTATAAAGGAAGTGCAGGAGCTTTTTGGAAATTTGAAGATGGGTATCCTGAAGATTGAAAAAGCGGAATTGGAGACGATGAATTTTGTTCTCACCCTGGCCGAAGATCTGGATTGTTCCGGGCTGCCTATTTCTAATGAGACCATATGTACTTATGATGAAGGATTTATCAGCGGCCTGCTCCTGGAGCACACCGGCCTTCGCTTTAATGTGAAAGAAGTTAACTGCTGGTGTTCCGGTGATAGACTCTGCCGGTTTGAAGCAAATCCGGCCGGCTGAGGTTCACCCGTTCCAGTCACGCCCACCGGAGGTAACTGAATGCTACGCCAAAAAATCATCACAACCCTAGTCACCCTGGCTGCCTTATTGTGCTGCCTGTCCGCCATGAGTGAAAGTCAGACGACTCCAGCGCCTGTTCCCAAAACCGGCCAAACCCTTTCTTATGCCACCGGTGACGACGGCGACCTCCAAAAGGGCGAGGCCTCCGGCAGCGCGACTGCCACCTTCACCTACCCTGTCGTCGATACGGGTCAGACCAAATGCTACAATGCCGCGTCAGAGATCGCTGCGCCAGGCTCAGGGCAAGCCTTTTATGGCCAGGATGCTCAGTTTTCGCACAACCAGCCCAGCTACACCCTGAGCAGCGACGGTCTGACCGTATATGACAACGTCACCGGCCTGACCTGGCAAAGCAGCCCGGACACTAACGGCGACGGCGCCATAACTTCTACCGACAAAATGACCTATGCTCAAGCCATTTCACGCCCCGCCACCCTAAACGCCGCTAAGTACGGCGGATACAGCGACTGGCGTCTACCGACCATCAAGGAGCTTTATTCACTCATAGACTTCAGAGGCACCGACCCCAGCGGTTATACCGGTACCGATACCTCCGGCCTGACGCCTTTCATCAATACCGGCTACTTCAAGTTCGCTTATGGACAACTGAGCGCCGGCGAACGGATCATCGACTCGCAGTATGCCTCCAGTAATTTGTATGTCGGCCCCAGCCCAGGCGGCAGCAAGCTATTTGGCGTGAACTTCGCCGACGGCCGGATCAAAGGGTACGACCTGCAAATGTCTGGCAACCCGGAAAAGACCTTTTTCGTGCAATGTGTGCGGGGCAATACGAGTTACGGCGTCAACAACTTCTTAGATAACGGTGACCAGACCATCACCGACAAAGCCACTGGCCTGATGTGGTCGAAAAGCGACAGCGGCTCGGCTATGAACTGGGAAGCCGCTCTGGCCTGGGTTCAAACGAAGAACGCCGCCAACTACCTCGGCCGCAACGACTGGAGGCTGCCCAACGCCAAGGAACTCCAGAGTATTGTCGATTACACCCGATGCCCCGATACCACAGGTTCGGCCGCCATCGATCCAGTCTTCACCAGCACTTCGATAACCAACGAGGGCGGTCAGGTCGACTATCCCTACTACTGGACGGGGACAACTCATGCGGCGTATGACGGTTCAGGCGGGGCTGGCGTGTACGTCAGCTTCGGCAGGGCTTTGGGCTGGATGAAACAAATAAATAGCACATGCTACACGCTTTCTGACGTGCACGGCGCAGGTGCTCAGCGCAGCGACCCTAAAAGCGGCAGCCCGACCAGCTACTACCTTGGCCTGGCCTGCAGCGGAGGGTCCGCCTACGGGCACGGGCCCCAGGGTGACATCATCCGCGTCTACAACTCTGTTCGCTTAGTCCGAAACATAATGCAAACTGACTATGATTTTAACGGGGACGGTAAGGCTGACATCCTCTGGCACCACGCCGACACCGGACAGGTCTGGCTATACCTGATGAATGGGATGTTCATTTCTTCCAATGGACCCGTTGCTACCGTCAACGACTTGAATTGGACGATTCAAGGGATTGGGGATTTCAATGGGGACGGCAAAACCGACATCCTCTGGCGCAATATTACCACGAAGCAAGTTTGGATATACCTGATGAATGGAACGTCTATTGTTTCCCAGGGGCTTGTCGGCACAGTCAGCGACTCGAATTGGCAGATTCAAGGGGTCGGTGATTTTGACGGGGATGGGAAAGCCGATATATTATGGCGGAATGCGGTTACAGGTCAAGTCTGGATGTACCTGATGAATGGAACATCTATTTCTTCACAGGGGTCTGTCGGCACAGTCAGCGACTTGAACTGGAAGATTGAAGGGATCGGTGATTTCAACGGGGACGGCAAAGCCGATATCCTCTGGCGCAATACCAACACCGGGCAAGTTTGGATGTGGACCATGAATGGATCAACTATAACTTCCCAAGGGTCTGTCGGCACAGTCAGTGATTTGAGCTGGCAGATTCAGGGGATCGGTGACTTCAACGGGGACGGGAAATCCGATGTACTCTGGCGGAATTCGGCCACGGGTCAAGTCTGGATGTACCTGATGAATGGAGTATCCATTGCTTCACAGGGATATGTAGGCGCCGTCAGTGACTCAAATTGGCAGATCCAAGGGGTAGGTGATTTTGATGGGGATGGGAAAGCCGACACCCTTTGGCGCAACGCCACCACTGGGGAAGTCTGGCTGTACCTGATGAATGTAACGGCCATTGCTTCCCAGGGATCTGTTGCTATCGTCAGCGACTCGAATTGGAAAACGCAACTGTTGTTTGGCCGGTGAACTTTAGCAGTGGGAATTTAGGACATTTTATATAGAAACCGGCCGACCACAAAGCACCTGACGGAATTTCTTGCTTAAGGGATAAACGAAAATGGCTTTGCTCGGTATGGCCTTTCTCCTCCCATCACTGTAAAGGCTGTACCCCTGAGTCGTCCCGACTTGAATCCAATTGGCCGCCCGGTAGCAGGTGCCTGTGAATCTATCCAGTTGGACGAAAGTCTCTAACAACGCCAACCACCAGATTGAGATTGGTCACCCGTTGTTCATTCGTCCAGCCGATAAATTTGTCTCGACAGGACAACCGCCAGGCGCTGGCCCCGAAACCCAGCCCGGCCAGCAGATGTGGTTCTGACGTCGGGTTCGATGTCCCGTCCGAGCTCTCCGGACTCTTCTCCCCATACACCAGATACCGTAGTTGGGCGCCAAACAAGGCAGAACTCTTAATATAATGAAACTGTCTAATCATTCGTCGCCAGAGGCTGGATTGCTCCCCCGTCTCAACCAAGACAAACCGGAGTACCGGTATCTCCCTTAGATCCAGGCAGACTTCAAACGTCGGAGCGGCAATGGGCCGGTCCGTTTCCGGGCGCGGTTTGTTAGTCTTGGCCGGCAATGCGGGCAAAGTGATCAGGTTATCCATATCGTCATTGAGAAACTTGGTCAAAATTGGCATCAGGTTATGGTCTTCTTGTTAAATTTTGATGATGGTTTCTTCAATCCAAATCTTACTCTGGCAGCTTCATTCCCCGCTGTGCTAACGCTGCATTGACCACTTCTTCTAAGGTGATAGGACAAAGAAAAGCCGGAACTGCTTCTCCTTCTGGCTTTAGGGCTGCTTTCCTCAGCATGCCAATAGCTCTATTGTCCTCTCCTGTGGAAACTTTCTTGCTCATGGGGTATCTTTCAAATAAAGTCTGGCAGTATGGTTCAAGCTTGGTTAGAAGTCAGGACGATCAAAGGAAACATTCGACTGTTCCAATAACTTAATGACTTTGCTATGCTATGGATTAGATGGCAAGAAAAAAGATGCTGGGTTGAGGCAGGAGGTGCGATATATCCCGGGGCCTAAATCGATCAGGATGCAGAAAAGCGGCTGCTGGGGATGGTCAGTCTCTGCATATGTTATACACAGACTCGACTGGTAATCCTTACAAGGCCGCGGCTGAATCTTTCTTGAACGATTGGATTGATCGAGCCAGTTCTTCCGACATCCAAATGCTCAAATAGTTCGCCCAACCCTGGGTGCCCACCGTTTTGGTCTATTGACACACTACGACCACCCAATCTCCACAGGACCATTAGAATTGGGCTTTGGATAAAATCGATCATGTTAATCAGATTCTCTTAGTCATTGTATAGAGATCCACGGCATTAGTGTTTATAACTAGACTGGAGAAATCATCCACCCAAATGGCGGAGGATGCCATTCACTACCGTACAGTTATGATTTAATCACAAAAATATATTTGTTATATATGCTGCATTGAATTCTATCTGATAGGCCAAATTGCATTTATCTAGAAGATTATACAATATAATTTACGATTTTAGAAGACAAACATAAAAGTCTGTGCCCTGATATCAGTATCCATTCTATAAAATCCTTGGAGGCCGATTATGAGCGATAATTTTATTAGGTTCCGTGCCATTAGAAAATCGCTTGACCGCCCATTCGGTACAGTCCCGAAAGGGAACGAAGCTAGGCACCTCAACACGCTGGCCTCTATGATAAACGGTATAATTGCCAGTAAGAGGACCAACCTTCCCCCAATCGCCAGTAAAACGCCGATCAGCATCAAACAAGAGATCATCACTAAGAGATTCAGTCGGTGGATTGATAATTTTAATATAAAGGAAAAACTATATCTTATGCCTTATGCCATAGAATTATTAGCTGCATTGTCACCGTCTGAGATCACCCTAGCCATGGATGGCAGTACCGTAGGCCGAAACTGTATTTGCCTTATGGTCAGTGTTATTTATAAAAATAGGGCCTTGCCCCTAGCCTGGTTTGTGATCGAGGGAAGCAAAGGCCATCTTCCGGAAATTATGCATCTCGATTTGCGATTTGATTGATGAGGTTCACAAAATCGTCCCAGATAATGCGACCGTTATTTTCGTGGGCGATGGTGAGTTCGACGGTGTTTCTCTTCTTAAAAAGATAGAAAATTTCGCTTGGTTCTATGTATGTCGGACCGGCAAAGCGATTACCTATTACCTTC
>JADFYC010000104.1:0-9297 GCA_015233295.1 Deltaproteobacteria bacterium
TTAACTATGGATAAGGCGATACTGTTAATTTAGATACACCTTTTGTTATAATTGTTACCATAATAACTAAGAGTGGGGACCACTATATCAATTTTATATCTCGCAGATTAGTTTTGCAAGAAGCTAGGGTAACAGGCATATATGGTCAGCCCAGATGAATGCCTTAACTAACGCCAGGATCGTACCGGAGGAGAAACCAGGCCGGCGCGGTTCCGACGAGCCATTTTATCGATTAATGCGAGCGTCAGGTGATGCGGTGCTGCGGCTGTTAGGAGTGGCCGCGGGATACCCGTACAAGCTGCAAGCCGAGACCCTTAAGGCCAAGCGCGTATCCCCGGATTTGGTGGCCATACCGGTAACAGGGCAAGGTAACTTGGTTTTTCTGGAGTTCCAGGGATACCCTGATCCCTTTATCCGGCACCGGCTGGCCGCCGCGGCACTGCTGTACTGTTGCCATAATGATTACCGTGGCCCCTTCACCCTGGCCGTAATCTACACCGAACGGTCTTGTTCCGATGCGGCTCTACGTCTTAAAGGCGTAGATGGCGAGGGCAACCCGACTATTCAGGGGTGGCCCCGGGAGATTATTTTGGAGGAACTTCGGGACGAAGAGTTGGCGGACATTAACCCGGAGCTGCTGGTCCTGGCGCCATACACCGTTCCAAAAAATCTACCGAAAGATGATTTAGCGGTGCGTGTCAAGGGCTGGGGCGAACGAGTCAAGGACCTTGATCCAGAACGACGGCCGACGGAACTTATTGATCTCATGGCCATATTTCTGCTCAACCGGTTCCGTAACATCACCAGAGAGGAGGTTCTCGCCATGATGAACTTTGATTTGGCCGACACGGCTGCCGGCCGTGATATTCGCTGGTTGGGCTTCCAGGAAGGCCGGGAAGAGGGCCGGGAAGAGGGTCTGGAAAAGGGCCGGGAAGAAGGCCGAGTAGATGAAGCCAGGGAAAACCTCCTGGATCTCCTGTCTGTCAGGTTTGGGCCGGTTTCACAAGACGTTTCCCTGAGAATAGGGCAAGTAGGAGATCTAAACGTACTCAAGGACCTTTTGCGGGCAGTCATCCAAGTCCCGGACCTGGCGGCTTTCCAATCAAAATTGCCGGAGCTGACCGCAGGTCCAGACCCGTCAAAAAATAATTGATGCGCGGCAAAAGCGGCAGGTAAGGGTATCTGAACCACGATTACGCTGATTGACTAATGGGCTATGATGTTTGTGGAAGTTCATCACCCGTCTGAAACGGCTCCCAGGCCAAACATAGACTCCCATGGCCGGTCCGATGGCTGATAAGCCGCTATCCCGCTTAGATCGTAGTCTTCGTCATAATCAGCGGAATCACAGTCCAGTTCAGACAGGTTGGGTAGGATGACGAATATTTTCATAAGCTTTTCGCTTGACAAAAAAAGGCCGCCGGGATAAAACAACGCTGCAATGCAATGAGGCGAATAATTTTAACTTGACATCAACGCAGGTTTTGTGGTAAAAGCCTTAACCAATGCCAATAATTAAGTACTTCGGCGGCGGCGATGAACCTACTCCCCGCCCCGAATAAATTTGCTGACAAGTTACAACTTCAGGTAATAAAGGGGAAAAAGCGAAAGGAGGTGCCGAAACGGGGGTTCATGGTAAGACAATAATAGACTGCGAGCTATCGATTTTTGAATTTAACTATAATACAACGAGAGGGGGTGATGAGGTACACTCCGGAGGAACGTGGATTCGCAGCACTTAGTGGAGGGAAGCATTTCTTCGAATATACAATCTAGGAGGTTTTAATAATGAAAAAGTTTTTCATCACATTAGCCGTCATCATGATGATCGGCCTTATGGCCACAGCAGCTATGGCCGCTCAAGGGGCCGACAGAAATAGACCCGGCGGCGCCGCCATCGTTGATTACTTTAATGCTACTGACAATGCGTTACAGACCATGTTCGCGGTACATAACATTCTCGCCGCTAACTGGATCAGAGTCCACTTCATCATTTATGACCAAAATTCATTCAAATTGATCGACTTCACGATCACTTTGTCTCCCCATGACGTGGCTGCTTTCAACATCCAAAGCATCCCGGGCTCCAACGCCATCCGCATTATCACCAAGTCCCTTCAACCCGGTGACTTGGTACCCGACACCGTCCCCGGCTTTGGTACGGACTGGGTTGCCGGCGGGCCAAAAGTTGGTTACATCACCATGGTGGTCACCTCCGTCGGCCAGGGCGCCAGCGGTCCCACCGCTACGCCTCCCGCAGTTTGGGCGCCTTTGTGGTCCGGTGCTGCTTCCGTGCTGTCCAAAGGAAGATGGGGTCTCGTTCCTGACGCTCTGTTCATCACCACCTATTACCTGAACACGGCCGAACTTCACGGCGAGGCCATCAACGCCGTTCATTTCCAGGGCTTTGAAAATCTGCCCACCCCGAACACCACCGCCTATAACTTTGCCGATCCCTTTATCCGGAACGGCGCTGGCTTGGCCGTCGGTTTCAACGGTGGAGCTGGAAGTATTTATCCCCAGATCAACCCCAGAGCCGGTTTCACCGCAGCCAGTTCTTCCAACGGCCCGATTGGGAACCCCGGCTTAAACCTGGCGATGTATAGTGACTACGCCTGTCTTGACGCCAACAGCCCATTTTTCCTGGATCCCTATGCCGGTCTACCCAAGTTTATCCCGGGCGGTACCGCTCCTATCACCATCCAGTATAATGGCACCGGCGTTTCTACTCCCGCTGGGATCGGCGCCGACCTTCTGCCTCTGTTCGGTAGAGTTCCCGGTGGATCCAAGAGAGTCTTTAACCAACTTAATGGCGTCACCACTACATTCTCTGATTGGTATGAGTGGGGAGCCGGCGCTGCCCAGTATGACGACCGTGACGATTTTAACGGCGCCGCTATTGATTCCTTTGAACTGTATGTGACCGACGGCTGGGGCAACGTTGTAATTGGAAACAGCCCGCTCTTGGTCGACGGCTTGGCCCTGGTGCCCATGCCGACCCTCAGTCTGGCCGCGATGGGCCGGTGGAACCGTGATGCCACTTTGCAGATGAACAGTGACCTGATCACCTGCTTCCCGTGTTCAAACCCGACCTCCAACACCCCGATGTTCCCATTTAGAGGCAATGGTCGGAACCTGTATTACCTTACTTACAATGCTGAAGAATATCCCATTTCCGGCGTGATCGCCTTAGCCGAAGTGGCCATTACCCGTTTTGGAAAATCCACCGGTCAGATTCAGGTGCCTCTGGATAGCGACACCCAAGGGTGGGTGTGGGTGAGTTCTGGTAACTCTACCGCGGTATCTTATAGATCCGGCCTTCCGTTCAGTGGCTTCATTATGACCTATGCCGCTTCCAGCACGGCCAGATTCAGCACCTTGGCCGCTTTGATCGACTTGCTCGCTTCTAGAGTCGGTGCTTTCGGTAACTCCATGAACCAAATTCTAGCCTATGCAAATGCACCGAATCTTGGTGGCGAAGATATGTGGGCTGCTGACGCTGATCGGTCCATTATCCCCAGCAACCCGTTTGCTAATCCCGGTTACAATAAGTTCATGATCAACCCACTTAACATGTCCGGTGTGTGGGGCCCTGGTGGCAGCACGTTTAGCAATCCATCCAACAATCCTCCGTTCCAGCCTGTCTACAATGACGGTTCCGTGGCTGGTGGTACTGTCGGAGCTTTTGGCGGCCCTGGAATACTAAAGAAGTCTTCCACTCCAACCATGTAATGACAACACTTGCTTGAATTAAATCGGGGGGGCCTAGCCCCCCCAAGTTTTTTGGGGAACCTGATCCCAGGAGACAGCATTTCTGAAGTTCCTTGTCGCCAACGTCCGGAACGGGCTCAGTGACATGCTCGAGGGGTTGCCGTTGAACTCTAATGGGACACCGTTCTCCTAAACTCAAACACTGATGAAGTATCTCCAAGCCAGGTTGATTCGTGCGTGAACTTATCCGGGATTTTGTCAGGATCTGTAATGAACACCTGACCATACTTGAGCCCATTTACGAATTTGGCTCCCTGCAGGTACAGGGCCAAGAGGGGTTTTCCGACTTGCGCCCTTTGTTTCCGGGCCGGGAATACCTCGGCGCAGATATCCGCCCCGGTCTCGGGGTAGATTTGATTCTTGATCTGCATGATATCGACCTGCCGACCGCTTCGGTCGGTGCAGTTATCCTCATGGATACCCTGGAGCATGTGGAATATCCCAGGAAGGCCATGGATGAAATCAATAGGGTTCTCAAACCGGACGGTTTGGTTTTGATCAGTTCTGTAATGGCCTTTCCGATTCACGAATACCCCAGTGACTACTGGAGATTCACACCCGCAGGATTTGCCAGTCTGCTCAATAAGTTTCCTTTCTCCCTCGTCGAGTTTGCCGGAGTTCCCAGTTTTCCTCATACGGTGGTGGGCGTTGGCGCAAATAGTCCACCCGGAGCTTCAGTCCTTCTTAGGCTGCGCCAAGACCTCACAACCTGGAAAGAAACCTGGGATAATCCGATCGAGTTTCATGCCAAAATAGACTCTCCAGATGTCGTCCAGGCTTTGTTGGCCGAGAGGGAGGCCCGTCTTGAATTCGTCTACAATTCCTGGCCTTGGAAATTATCCATCGGCCTGGGGAGATGTCGGGGCGCAGTAAAACGATTTTTTTCTAAATGAACTTGCGCCCGCCGTTATCATCCTTTCATACCTGATTCGTGCCTGACGGGAAATCCGTCTTCGTCTTAGGGCGATGCAAATAAAGAGGGCGCAGAGGTCTGCCCGGCTTTCGAAGGGGCGACATGTGACCAAAGAAAAGGTCCTCTGGACTTTCACCGGTCAGCTTGATCTTTGCGGCCTGGATATTCTCAAAAGGTTGTTTATGCTGAGATTCCCCCTCACTCTTTCTGCCAGGTGGACCGTTCTCGGCCTCCTTTTCTTTCTCCTGTTTGTTGCTTACAACCCCTGGGGATATGACCCATTTCTGCTACCGAAAGAGGTTGCCGCTCTCTGGGTGTTACTGGCTTTCTGCGCTTTCGGAACCCATGCCCTTTTTTCCCTCCGTTTCCCCGAACTCCGGCTTTTTTTGGATAGGGTACCTGCCGGCCTTCCGATCTTATTGATTTTGACCTGGTGTCTATTCCTCGTTCCGTCGTCTTCTTCTCCGCTTCTTTCGATCCGTTTCTTTATTGTCATGGTTTTGTTAGTCTCCTTGTATATTAGTTCGGCTGGAATATTGTCGACGGATTCTGTTTTTTTCTTGTGGGGTTGGTTATTGTTGGGCGGCGTGATAACTTCCCTGGCCGGATTGGCCCAATACTACGGCTACATACCTGATACTTCCTTTGGTTATAAAGAAGTCCGGTCCACCGGTTTTTTTTTCGGTAATCCCAACCACTACGGTGGAGCCCTGGGATGCCTTATTCCTCTGGGCCTTGGATTGATTTTCTCCAGGAAATTCTTCGCTTGGCGCTGGTTGATTATTTTCATCGTCGGATTATTGGTTTTTTCCCTTTTATATACTAAGACCTTAGGAGCTATTATTCCTGCCGCTGCGTCCACTTCCCTTTTTTTCATCGGGGTCCGGAATACTGTTCTTAAGGATATGCGGTGGCCTCGGAAGACATGGATTTTGGCCGGACTGGCTTTCGTGGTCTTGATCGGCCTCTTTTTGATGTTGTTGCATGAACGCTTAGGTCAAATTACCCGGTTGGTGTTGTCCCGCGATCTAAATCAGGCCATGTCCTATCGCTTGACAGCAGTTCAGACCGCCCTGGCTATGTTTGAAGACCGGCCTTTGATAGGCGTTGGTCCGGGAGGCTTTGTGGCCTCTTTTTTCGATTACAGATCATGGAATATCATCTTCGGTTCTGGGATAAATGATGATCCGGGCCTGTTTGAAACCGTTCACAATGACCATCTGCAAATTTTGGTCGAACTCGGTCTTCCCGGTTTTCTTCTTTGGGTCTGGATATTAGTCTCTTTCGGGAAATATGTTGTTAGATCGCTGGGTCTTCCCGGGACTTCTGATGAGGTAAAGATAATTCTGATTTCAGGCGCCTCCAGCCTGTCTTTTTCGCTGCTCAATGCCTTGATTCATTTCCCGTTTCATGTGGCTACTTCTACCATCATACCGATATTTGTAATGGGCGGTATCGCTGGGGTTACTTCATTGCAATCCGATAAGGTGGCCACCCCAGGTCCCTTTAAGGCGAACAATAGGCCGGCACACTTTATGGTGACCCTGTTTTTCGTATTTCTTGCTTTTTTGGCCTCAGCTCCCCTGGCGGGAGATATCATTTTCCGTCAAGGCCGAGATCACTTGGCCAATGCTTATAAGCTTCAGGCCACGTCTCCCGGCGAATATGATTCATTGGTACGCCGGGCTCTGAACGACTTCATCCTGGCTAAGAAGTTGAATCCCTACCACCCCATGACCAGACTTGGGCTGGCAGAAGTGTATAATAAGAAGAAAGATTACCCGTTGGCTTACGATCAAAATATTATCCTTGATTCTATTCAGCGAGACGAAGCATCTGTTTGTATGCTGGCCATCAGTTTGCATCACCGCGGCGATAATGTTCAAGCCCGGAGGCTCATTAACCGCGCTCTGGTTTTTAACCATCTGTATGCCCCCGGCTGGAATTGCCTGGAATATTTGGATAACCTGCCGGAAAACGCTAAACCCTGAAGCTCTGGTTTTGGGTGGGACGCTGAATCGTGATCTCCGGCTGTTTCCACAACCTCTTCAGGAGTTGTTTCAATCTATAATTTTTTGTGTAATTTTAATTAGTTAGTTTAGGCTTGAGTCTCCCTTGCCTTGACAAATGTCCTCTTCTCATGTATTTGAAAGACGCTTTTCTCGTGACCAGGTTTAAACCACTAGCTGTCCTTGTTTACCGTAAAGTAAGGAGGAACGATGAAAATTTTCAGGCCGGGTATCTGGCTGATCGCTGTGACCACCTCATTATGTCTGAGCCTGTCCATTAATTGCGCCAGGAGCTTTGCGGCTGAAAGCCCGCCTCCTGCCCTCACACCGGAGGCCGGGAAAATCACTCCGCCGGGTAGCAGCCAGGCCGGCTCGGCGGACAAGGCACCGACCCATAAAGAAGAAAAGCCGGTCGGAAAAGAGACTCCTCAAGCTACCCAGGTTAGTCCGCCGGCGCAAAAGCAGGGGTCAGCGTCACCTGTTGACGCCGCCAAAACCCCGGCGGCCGTCGCTCCTGACAAGCAGTCGGGAAAGGATTCGTCTGAGATCATTGGATTCGGCGAGCCCAAGCCCCTTGACGTCAAGGATAAGCCGTATGTGTTCCCCAAAGAACAGGTCCTCAAAAAAGCCCCGTCCGGCGGCAAACTGGCACCCAAAGATGAGAAGCAGCTTGTGAGCAGGGCGAAGAAGTACTGGGAGCTTAGGCGAGAAGGCGACAACAAGTCGGCCTACGAAATGGAGCATCCCAAGTTCCGTCAGAAGTTTAAGCTGCAGGGCTACTTGCCTTCTGGTTCGGCCAGCTTGGAATTGAAAGCGGTTAAGGTGTTGTCAGCCGAAAAGAAGCTCAATGAGCCGGGTAGGGCATTGGTCAAAGTGGACATTAAGAGCAAGATCATTGGGATAGCCGGTGGAAAACCCATTGATAACCAGGTAACTATGGCTGACACCTGGGAGAATGTTAAAGGCAACTGGTATCATGTCTTGTACGTTGGACTGTTTGCCGACCATGATCCAACAAAAGATGACCCGGAAAAGGGGGTTCCGCCGACTATCGCCAAAGAAATCGAAGCTAAACCGTCTTCATCCCAGGGGCCTCCGGCCAAAATGCTCAAGGACGTTGGAAACGCAATCAAAGGGATTCCGACGAATGAGGCTCCTAAGGGTTCAACTCCGGCCGCTCCAATTCCGGGCAAGGAATCTGCTCCGGCTAAGGGAGCAGGGCAACCTGCAACTCCAGATACGCAGTCTCAAGGTCCTGGAATGCAACCGGCAATACCGGGAGCTAAGCTGGCAGGTCCGGGGATGCAAATGTCCCCAGGTCCGCACCAAGGTCCTGGAATGCAGCCGGAAAAACCAGGAGCTACGTCGGCAGGCCCGGGGATGCAAATGTCTCCAGGTACGCAGTCTCAAGGTCCTGGGATGCAAACGGAAAAGCCAGGAGCTAAGTCGGCAGGTCCGGGGATGCAAATCTTACCAGGGGCACCGTCTTCTGGTCCGGGGATGCAATCTCCGGCTAAAGCTACTCCGGCCGCGCCACCCGAGGCTGCACCGGTTAAAGACGCTCCGGCCAACCAGTAACCTGGCGGGGTTTTACAGGCTGTCGGTTGATGCGGCATGAAGCCGACCGGCATCTAAAAAGCATAACCAAGGGGACGCTGAGGGTTTAAAGGCTAAATTTAGTCGAATAGAAACCCTCGGTGTCCTCTTTTTTTGTTCTCCGTGCCGCTTTGTTTGTGTACACATAAAAAGGAGAAAACCCCATTGAAGCACTTAATCCATCTCAAGGTTAATGGTGATGATTATGAGCTGGCCGTGGCCCCCCATCGCACCTTAAATGAGGTCCTGCGAGAAGACCTGGCCTTGACCGGGACGAAGTTCGGTTGTGGGACGGGTGATTGTGGGGCCTGTACGGTGATCATGAATGGACGGAACGTCAGCTCCTGCCTGACCCTGGCCGTGGAGGCCGACGGTAAAGACATCATGACCATCGAAGGGTTGACCCCCTCGGGAGAAGAATTGCACCCCATCCAGGAAGCGTTTGTGGCCTACGGCGCCATTCAGTGTGGTTTTTGCACTCCCGGGATGATCATGTCGGCCAAGGTTTTGCTCGATAAAAATCCACATCCCGATGAACCGGATATTCGGGCCGGCCTGTCCGGCAATCTCTGTCGCTGCACCGGTTACAATAAGATTGTCGAGGCCATCGAAAAAGCAGCTCATCAAATGAATCAAGACTAATCATTTCAGCCGGAAGGGGGAAGAAGTGCCATTACCAAAATTCAAATACCTCGCCCCCAAGACCTGGGAAGAGGCCTGCGCCATGCTGGCTCAGTATAAAGGCAAAGTCAGGGTGATGGCCGGAGGCACGGACCTGTTGATCAAGATGTCTCTGGGCGCGGCCGCGCCGGAATACGTGATCGGGCTCAAGAACATTCCCGGCCTAGATTATATCAAATACGACCAGACCAAGGGCCTGACCTTGGGGCCGCTGGCCTTGCTCGCCGATGTGGCGGATCACCCGATGATCAAAGAAAAATATGACGCAGTTGCCCACGCTGCGTCAGTCACGGCCACAGTCCAGGTTCGGAATATGGGCACGGTGGC
>JADFYC010000104.1:9407-10195 GCA_015233295.1 Deltaproteobacteria bacterium
ATTTTTCCAGGGACCGGGTAAAACAGTGATGGAGCCGGAAGGGCTCTTGGAGAAGATCACGGTGCCGGCGCCTCTCGTTGGATCGGGCACGGTGTATCTCAAGATATCTCCACGCTCAAAGGTTGATGTCGCAGCCGTCGGCGTCGGGGCGCATCTGGTCATGGCCGGAGACGTCTGTCAGTCGGCCCGGATTGTCCTGGGCGCAGTGGCTCCGGTTCCGATGCGGGCCAGGAAGGCGGAATCTCTCCTTACCGGGCAGCAACTGACCACGGCCTTGATCAACCAGGCCGCGGCTCAAGCGGCCGACGAGGCTCGGCCCATCACCGACGTTAGAACTACGGCCGAATACCGCAAGACCATGGTCTATGTCCTGACCCGCCGGGCCATCAACGCCTGTGCTGAGAAAGCTCTACCTCCCTGCGCCAAATAGCGCCGCCGCAGAATGATCTGAGTTTGACGGGTGCTATTAACCGAGAGGCATAAATGAATCCGCAGATGGCGCAGATTAACGCAGATGGAGGAGACCCGCCGACCGAGTTTCGAATGCAAGCCTTCGGACACAAGCGTTTTGTCTTTTCTAATTTGCGCAAATCGGGTGCAATCGGTGGATTAAATTAAGGATCTAAGATGAGCAAGTACTCCATTATCGGAACGAATACCCCCCGGGTGGACGGCCCGGCCAAGGCCACAGGGCGGGCGCAATACGCTGACGATATAATGCTCCCCGGCATGTTGCACGGCCAGATTCTCCGGAGCCCCTTACCCCATGCCCGGATTCTGCACATCGA
>JADFYC010000105.1 GCA_015233295.1 Deltaproteobacteria bacterium
AAGATGGATCAGGCCGATGAATTGATCGTCTTGTCGCAGCAAAAGATAGATCGGTTTCAATTGGATATCCGGGATCTGGAGGAAGACCTGGCTCGGGAAGACGCCGTCCTGGAAACTTCTCGAAGTCAGATAAACGAATTGGATGAGATGGTTCAGGTCCGCAAGTCAGACCTGATCGATTTGATGACCCGGCAATCTTCTATAAAGAATGAATTAGCCAACGCTGGGAAGAGAATAAAAGAGCTGCAGTGGCGGCAAAAAACGGGAGAGACCGATCGGCTGGCGCTGGCTGAAAGAATTTGTCAGACGGAAGAGGAACTGGCCGGTGCCCGGAGTGGCCTGATGCAGGCGGCTGAAGAGATAACTGTTTTAGACCGGCAGATGGAAGAAGACCGGTCCCGTGTGGCGGGGTTCCGGCAGGAAAGAAATCAGGCCCAGGCCAGGCGGAATGCTCTAGAGGTGGAGTTTTCACAGGTCGCCTCGAAACTTCAAGTGCTGAACGATTTGAGTAACAAGTTTGAATGGTATCAGACGGGAGTCAAGGCGGTCATGCAGGCTCGGGCGGAAGGCCGGCTGGAGGCGAAGAATATTCTGGGATTAGTGGCTGAGTATATTGAGGTGGCGCCGCAATACGAAAAGGCGGTGTCCGCCGTTCTGGGTGAGACGCTGCAATCCGTCATCGTGGCTGATCACAACGCCGGAGTGACAGCTATCGAATATCTCAAGACCAAGGCATCCGGACGCAGCGCTTTCATTCCGATGGCCGACATCAGGAAGCCGGATCCGGCGGTCATTGACCAGGTCCCATCGTCCCCGGAGGCAGGTCTGCCCCTGGCCCAAAAGGTGTCTTTAAAGAATGGGTTCCACAGCTTAGTCGGACATCTATTCCACGGCGTCAAGGTGGTGGAGAACCTGGCTCAGGGGCTGGTGGCCTGGCGTCGAAATGGTCAGGCCCAAACGATTGTGACCCTGGAGGGGGACATTATCTCGGCCGCGGGTATTCTTAGCGGTGGCCGGGGCGAACTGCCTTCAGACAAATTGCTGGCTAAGAAACGAGAGATGCAGGACCTGACTGTCCGCGAGATTGATTTGGAGAGAGACAAAAAGCAACTCGCCAATCTGGCCGAAGAATTGGAGAGACTTGTCCAGGACGGGGATCAACTGCTGCGAGAAAGAGAATTAACCCGGCGAGAATTGGAACAGAAAAAGGCCGAGGCCGAGAAACAGGTTCTGATTAAGGAGAAGGAAATTAGATTCGCCCGAGAACGCCTTGAGGTCATAGAATTGGAAGGCGTTAGATTCAACGAAGAAATAGCCGAACTTGAGATAAAGGTCGAACGTCTGGAAGGAAAGCTGGCCCAGAGTCAAGAGGAACACCTGTTGATCAATGAGGAACTCAACCAGTTGACCGGCGACCTGCACGAACACCGGGCCGAGTTTGACCGGGTCAAAGATCAACTAATGCAGCGAAGACTGCGCTAAAGCGCCATGCAGGCCGAACTCAAAGGTTTGGTTCGGGATCTGGACCGGACCCGTTCCGATAAGAAAGAACTGGCCAAAAGATTGGATAGGGCTCTGTCCCAGGCCCAAGACGGCCAGGAGGAGATGAACAGGCTGGCCGCCCGGAAGCAGGATGTGGAAGACAGCCTGAACCTCTTATACGGGGAAGTGGCAGAGCTGACCGAAGAAACGGCCGCCCTACGGGAGGCGTTTGAATCCTTGAGGGAAGAACTGGCCGGAGAGGAACAAGCCCTTAAAGTCATGGAGGGAGAACATCGGAAAAAGGAAGAACATATCCAATCCTATCATCTTCAGGTATCTGAGCTAAAGTTGAAGCTGGACCATCTCGATCAATTAGTCAAAGAGAAATATGGTTCCCCTCTTAATCAGACTCCACCTGACGAAGCCGATGTCTGGGCGAGCTTGAGCGAGGTTGAAATTAAAGCTCGAGTTGAGGACCTGATCACCCAACTGGAGGGCATCGGCCAGGTCAACTTAATGGCCATTACCGAATATGAAGTAGTCCAGGAAAGGCTCGATTTCGTCACTGCCCAGCGGGAAGATCTGTTGACCTCCATGGAGGACCTGAATGCCGCCATCAAGAAGATCAACAAGACGACCAAAGAGCGTTTCCTGGCCATGTTGGATGAGATTAACAAAAAGATGCAAGTTGTCTTTCCGGCTATGTTTAACGGCGGGCGGGCGGAATTGAAGTTGACCGATGAAAACGATCCCCTGGGGGCTGGCGTGGAGATAATCGCCCAACCGCCGGGAAAAAGGATTTCCACCCTGCGTCTCCTCTCCGGTGGGGAGAAGGCGTTGACCGCCTTGTCTCTGTTATTTTCCATTCATCTGATTAAGCCCAGCCCTTTCTGTTTGTTTGACGAAATCGACTCACCGTTGGATGACGCCAATGTGGACCGATTTAACAAGTTGTTAAAATCAATAAGCAAAAGCTCTCAGATTATTCTTATCACCCATAATAAAAAGAACATGGAGGTTGCCGATCAGCTCCACGGGGTGACCATGGAAAAGCCGGGCGTATCCAAGATGGTGTCGGTTCGACTGCGAGATCTGGATGAGCGTATGGCCAGGCATGATGGCCCAGGTCTATAACGAAAAGTACATGACTGACCTGACCTTATGAGACCAGCCCAGGAATTCCTCGTTAATAAGAAAATAAATCTTTTTCAAGGACGCGAAAATGGTGTATATATAGTTGGGGATAAAGGCTATGGCCTCGGGTCGACTCCGATCTAGCCGCGATCGCATGCGCCGGTCCGTTTCCCCAGCGGGCCGGGTTGGTTTTTTTAAGCCGGCGCTGGATCTCCCTGTAACGCCGACCAATAGTGGAGGGCCTGGAAGTATGGGGCAGAAAGTTTTGATCGTTGATGATGAAAGGCACATTCGGTCTTTATTGGAACAGACCCTGGAGGACCTGGAGGATGACTATGGCATAGAGATTTTAACCGCCTCCGACGGGGAGGAGGGCCTGGCTCTGATTAGAACGGAAAGCCCCCAAGTCGTTTTTCTCGACGTCATGATGCCTGGATTGAATGGCTATGAGGTCTGCCGATGTGTCAGTCATGACTCCGGCCTCAACGGGATACATATCATCTTGCTCACCGCCAAGGGACAAGAAACAGACCGTAAACAGGGGATAGAGATGGGCGCGTTAAGATACATGACTAAACCGTTCGATCCTGATGAAATCTTGAACCTGGCCAAGGAATTACTGGGCCTTCCTGACTCCGGGGCGTGTGATCCAAGAATAAAAACATAACGCGCTACACAGGGGAAAAAAGAGATCGTTGCGTTTTTTTGATGAGGTATGAGATGCCCACCGACGTGCCCCGCGACTTAATCAATGTTCTTCTGGTTGAGGACAATTCTCATGATCGGGTGGCTTTTTCTCGGGCCTTAAGGAAAAGTCAAACACCTTATCAGATTACTGAGGTAAGCAACCCGGAAGAGGCGTTGGCCATATTGGATTCAAACCGTGAGTCATTCGATATCGCCGTGATAGATTATTATCTGCCGGTCTTTGATGGCCTTCAACTATTTAAAATAATTAGAGATCGTGGATATAAATTTCCGGTGGTGCTGCAAACCGGGGCCGGTTCGGAAAAGCTGGCGGTGATTGCCCTTAAGTCCGGAGTCAACAATTATCTGATCAAGGACGATGACGGAGGCTATTCGGGACTCCTGCCGCTGGTTTTGACCAACGAAGTGCGCCGGCACAGAGAAATGTTGTCCAGATTGTGGGCGGAAGAGGCGCTTGAAGAAAGCGAAACCCGCTATCGTTTTCTCTTGGATACCATTCCGGATCCATTAGTCGTATATGATCCCGCGGGGAAAATCACCTTCGCCAACGAAGCTTTCTTGATGACTTATGGTTGGTCCAAAGAAGATCTGTTGAGTGGTCTGATGCCCTTTGTTCCCGAAGATGAAGCCGGCAAAACTGAAGATGCCTGGGCGCGGCTGTTGTCTGGAGAAAAGATTTGTTTCGAAACCAAGAGATTCACCAAGGATGGACGGCTGTTGGATGTTCAGGTCAACACCAGTATCCTGCGCGACCTGCAAGGCCGGCACACGGCTAGCGTGGTGATTCACCGGGAGATTACCAGACTAAAACAGACTGAAGAAGCGTTACGGGTGAGTGAAGAAATGCACCGGGCCGTGATGGGCGGTTCACCAGACCCGATTATCGTATATGACATTGAAGGGAAAGTAGTATACTTCAACCCTGCTTTTACTCGTGTTTTTGGCTGGACCTTAGAGGAGCGCCGAGGCGCGAAGATGGATGATTTTGTGCCCGAAGACAGTTGGCCAGCGACCAGGGAGTTGTTGGCGAAGGTGCTGGCCGGCGAAACCTTCTCCGGGATTGAAACTCGCCGATCTACCAGGAAAGGCAATATTCTCTTCGTTTCTGTGAGTGGGTCGATGTATCGGGACCGGGAAAACAAACCGGCCGGGACGGTGGCGATTTTTCAGGATATTACTAAACGGAAGTTAATTGAGAAGGCTTTATTGGAAAATGAGGAGCAGTTCCGATATTTGGCGGAACTGTCACCTTTTCCCATTTCGATTATTGAAGTCAACGGCAATTACTCGTACGTGAACCAGAAGTTTGTCGACGTTTTCGGATACACCCTTGATGATATTCCAAATGGACGGGAGTTTTTTCGGTTGGCCTTCCCTGGCCCGGATTATCGGGAGGAGATAATTTCTGTCTGGTTTAAGGAGTTGCGGGAAGCAGGGATCGGTGAAGTCCGTTCCCGCGAATATTTGACCAGGTGCAAGGATGGCAATTTTAGGAATATTGTTTACCGCCCCGTAACTATTAGGGGGGGCAAGCAATTCATTACCTATGAGGACATCACGGCCAGAAGGGAACAAGAAAAAGGGCGCGACGACTTGATCGCAGAACTGAAGAAGGCTTTGACCGAGGTGAGGACCTTGAGCGGGTTGCTGCCTATTTGTGCCTCTTGTAAGAAGATTCGAGACGACCAGGGATATTGGACTCAGATCGAGACTTATATTAAGGCTCATTCTCAAGCCGACTTCACGCATGGTATTTGTCCTGACTGCGCCAGACGGTTGTATCCGGAACTGGACTGGAACGAGGGAAAGATAAAAGATCAGACGTCTGCCCCGGTTTAACAAACGGGTTGCTTGTTACCGGTTGCTTGTTGCAGGTTACTTGTTATTGGTTACAAGTTTATCGTTTACAGGTACCGTTTATAAGCACATGTTGTCTTAGAACTTGAATTTTGTGTAATACCTTTGGCAACGAGCAACAATCAACCGGCAACGAACAACAAGTAACGGGTAACCGGTAACGAGCAGGGGACATGAACGCCATCCACCTCAAAAAAATTCTGAAAAAAAAAGAGATTGTTTCCACATTGGAAAGTCTGGCCCAGATGCTGCCTGATGCCGTAGAAATTTTGGATGAGCAGGGCGTGATTGTTTTCGGGCGGCCCGATGGCGAGGTCTCAGAACTGCACCCGATTGATTTGGAAGGAGTGCGATTGGGGTGGGTTCGGGGCGGGCCAAAAAGTTCGTTGCTCGCCTCGGCGCTGGTCTATATTGTTGGTCGGGAGCACGAAAAAAAAGCATTAGTTGCCGAAACGTTGGACACCTATAAAGAGATTACGCTGCTCCACAAGATGGCCGAAAACCTGGCCGCCTCCCTTGATTTGAAAAGCGTGGCCGGCCTGGTGATTGAACATGCCCGGGAAGTCGTCACGGCAGACGCCGTCTCGATTATGATCTTGAATCAAGAAACCGGCGTATTGGAAATGCTGGCTGCGGTTGGTCAAAATCCTCCCGAAAAGATGTTTACGAGACCGGGGTTGGGCATCGCTGGAGATGTCTTCTTGTCCGGCAAAGCTGAAATTATCAACGATGTGGTTCATGACCCCCGGTATATTCCCAGCGCTTCCCCGGTCAGCTCCATGATTTCCGCTCCGCTCAAAACAGGGCATAGAATAATCGGCGTCATCAGTGTCAGTAGCCGGGAGCCCATGCCATACACCGCCCGGGACTTGAAACTCATCAACACCTTGGCCGCTCAAGCCGCAGTAGCTATCGAGAACTCGAGATTATATCATGATCTCAAAGCCTCAGAAAAAGAATACCGGTCTTTGTATGAAAATGCCATTGAAGGCATCTTCCAGAGCACTCCCGCCGGCCGTTATCTCAGTGCCAATCCTTCCATGAGCAAGATTCTAGGTTATGAATCTCCTGAAGAACTGGTCTCCTCGATCACCGACTTGGCCCGTCAAGTCTATGTGAATCCTGATGACCGACGTGTGCTTACGCAGCTCCTCCTTGAAAAAGGTCAGATCATCGGGTTGGAAGCCCCATTTCGGCGAAAGGACGGCACGATCATCTATGTCTCTATCTCGGCCCGGGTCGTCCGTAGTAATTCAGGGAAGGTGCTTTATTACGAAGGATCGTTGGTAGATATCACGGAACAGAAAGAAAAGGAAAAAGCCGAAAAGGAGCGCGAGGCAGCCCTGGCGGCCAACCGGGCCAAGAGCGAATTTTTGGCCAGTATGAGCCACGAAATCCGCACGCCCATGAACGCCATCCTGGGGATGGCCGATATTTTGTGGGAGACCAATCTCAGCCCGGAACAACGGCAGTATGTTCATACCTTTAGATCAGCCGGTGAAAATTTGCTGGATATCATTAACGATATACTAGATCTATCCAAGGTTGAGGCCGGCCAGTTCGAATTGGAGTCAATTGATTTTGATCTTCGTGAACTGGTTGAAAAAACAAATAAGATACTGGCTATGCGGGCATACGAAAAAGGATTGGAACTGCCTTGCCAGGTCGCTTCCGAAATCCCTAACATTTTAATAGGTGATCCTACTCGGTTACGACAGATACTGGTAAACTTGATGGGCAATGCAATCAAGTTTACCGAGGCGGGGGAAGTCGTGTTGCGGGTGGTGCCGGATGAACAGGCGGGGGAACCGGGGGCCCTGTTGTTTTCCATCGAGGACACGGGCATCGGCATTGCCGTGGAGCATCAACAGCTAATTTTCGAAAGCTTTACCCAGGCTGACTCTTCCACCACTCGTAAACATGGCGGCACTGGTTTGGGGCTGACCATTTCCAAGAAGCTGGTGGAGATGATGGGGGGCCGTATCTGGGTGGAGAGTTGTCCCGGCCGGGGATCTACTTTTTATTTTACGGTGAAACTGGGTGTTAAGGAAGGATGTCTAAATCAGCGGCCGCAACTTGAAATGAATGTCAATGGGCTCAAGGCCCTGATCGTGGATGACAATGCAACCAACCGGATGATTTTAAACGATACGCTTTCCGGCTGGGGAGCGGTGGTGACGGAGGCGGATAACGGTCTTGAGGCCATAGAGTTGCTGGCCCAGGCCCACGATGCCGGGAAGCCTTTTGACTTACTGCTGGTTGACCGTCGGATGCCGGATCTGGACGGATTTGCCGTGGTCGAGAGAGTCATGGAGAATCAGGAGGCGGCTCCGCGTATTGTCATGATGATCACTTCCGACGATCGCTCTGGTGACCGGGTCAGATCTCGGGAGTTGGGCCTGTCCGGATATCTGGTCAAGCCGGTCGGACGATCGGAGTTGATGGAAGCGGTGTTGCAGGCCACCGGAGACAGGGACCCTATGATCAAAAGTGTCAGCGGGGAGTTCCGGGAGAATGGGACCATCAACCTTCCCGCCCTAGACATTTTGTTGGTTGAAGACAATCCTAGTAACCGGAGAATTATCGAACTCTACCTCAAGAACACTCTGTGCCGTCTCGACATGGCGGAAAATGGCCAGGTGGCGGTGGAAAAATTCGTGGCCGGCCGGTACGATCTGGTATTAATGGATATAGTTATGCCGGTCACAGATGGGTTTGAAGCGACCAGACGGATCAGACAATGGGAAAAAGCGAACTCCAGGCCCCCTACCGAAATCGTGGCTCTCACCGCCAATGCCTTCAAAGGGGATAAGCAAAAATGCCTCGATGCCGGCTGTAATGATTATTTGACCAAACCGGTTAATAAAGACAGGCTGTTCAAAACAATTCAAAATTTTGTCATGAAAAAAAGAGGTGACGGCGGTATCGTAACTACGATCTCTCCGCTGGTGACGGGCAAGACTGATCGATCGCAAGAGGTGACCTATGGCCGGCCGGCAACTGAAAAACCATCCGCTTCGCAGGGAATCGAAATGAAGATAGACTATGTCGCCAAGGTGAATTCGATCCTGGAAGATTTGATCCCAGAATTTATGAGTGACTATCGGAATTATGTCGGTTCCATGCACCAGGCTCTGGCCGATGGGGATTTTGACACCTTGAAGCGGATCGCCCATAGCGTCAAGGGGTCAGCCGGTAGCTACGGGTTCATTTATCTGGGCGAACTCGGCTTGGCCATTGAGCTTGCCGCCAAAAGGGCCGACACCGCGGCTATTGCCGATCACCTGGCCGTCTTTGCGGATTATCTGGATCGGGTGGTGATAACATATTATTGAGCTTGAAGAGGGCGCTTGATCGTGACTTCGGATGAAATTGTCAACAGCCATGACCGGTTTTTCAAAAGTGTCTTCTCCAACAAAGAGGAGGCTGCGGATTTCTTGTTGAATTACCGTTACTGCGAAGGACTTAAGGAGGATACTCTCATCAGGATCACCTGGGAAAGGTTATCCATTACTTACTGGCAAATAAGGAAAGAATAAGCTCGCAGGAGTTGAGGGAGGCGCTGGACGATGTCTTTAACAACCAAGGAGGTGGTGCTATGCCCGGTTTAGCCGAAACATGGTTCCAAGAAGGTCGCCAAGAAGATATCCAAGAAGGTCTCCGAGATGTGCAAGCGACGACGCGTGAGACTATTATTGAAATCCTCGGAAACAGATTTGGCCAGGTTCCTTCAATGACCGAAGATCGGATAAATGCCATAGACGACACTGCCGTGCTAAAAGATTTGCGCAAGAAAGCATGGGTCGTCGGTTCGTTGGAAGAGTCTTAAAGCATCCTTGACGGCGTTGACAAGTGATTGATTAACCTCTCAACCGACATGATGGAGAATTCACCAAAGATATGAAATACATCAGATACCAAGACAAAAATGGCGCCATCTCTTTTGCGGTAGACGAAGGCGCCGGATTTCGACAGATTAGCGGTAACTTCCTGGAACCATACCAGGTCACCGGACCGGATATCTCTTTGTCAGAAGTGCGCCTGCTGGCCCCGGTGACGCCGTCCAAGGTGGTGGCCATAGGCCTGAACTACCGCGACCATGCCCAGGAAATGGGGCTCAAGTTGCCGGAGGAGCCGCTGCTCTTTCTGAAGCCCGCCTCCTCGGTGATTGGACCAGGTGACGACATCGTCTATCCGGCCATGTCCCAACAGGTCGACTATGAAGCTGAAATGGCAGTAGTTATTGGTAAGCTGGCCAAAAACGTCGAAGTCATTCAGGCGGCTGATTATATTTTCGGCTACACCTGCCTGAATGACGTCACCGCCCGGGATCTGCAAGCCAAAGACAAGCAGTGGACCAGAGGCAAGAGTTTTGACACCTTCTGTCCTCTGGGGCCTTGGGTCGTGTCCGGTTTGGCCCCGGATAATCTGGATATTCAGTGTCTGTTGAACGGTCAGGTCAAACAGTCTTCAAACACTCGCCATTTACTATTCAATGTGGCTGAATTAGTCTCTTTCATTTCCAAGGTGATGACCCTGCAACCGGGTGACGTGATTGCCACCGGGACGACCTCAGGGATTGGGCCCATGACTTCAGGCGATGAGGTGGAGGTTCGGATTGCCGGGATTGGCTCTCTGGTCAATCGGGTCGTGGGCTGAATATTGCGGCGTTGGGGGTGGCGGAACCAGACAAGAGTCAAAAAAAATACAACCGGGAACTCGTCTTTGGTCAACTGGTTAACTTGCTCAGCCAACTTGATTCTCCAGTGATGCGACCTCGTAACGGACGAAAAAAGCATTGACTCATTGTTCATCCTGACATATTTTGATGCCTGGCGGGTTCGATCTGGTTAAAGAACGGCCCTATTGATAGAATAAACTGAATCTGTCGGCATCTTCGGATGTACGTGTGCGATTTCTTTTCTACCCCAATCCCCACAGGAGACAATGCTAATTATGTTTTCCGTCGCTCTGTCTGATAGAATCAAGAACCTTCCCCCGTATCTGTTTA
>JADFYC010000106.1 GCA_015233295.1 Deltaproteobacteria bacterium
CCCATAAAGAGCGGACAACCTGGGCCTTGTTTTCACCGGCGACCAGGAACATGATCTGGGCCGCGTTATTAAGCACCGGAAGAGTCAAAGTCAGTCGCCGGGCGTTCAGGGCCGGGACATAATTGGCCACAGCCAGACGTTGCGTCTCCTTTAAACCGGCCGTCCCGGGAAACAAGGAGGCGATATGTCCGTCGGCCCCCAGGCCCAACAGGATAAGGTCAAAGCGGGGATATCGGCCGATTTTCAGACCAAAGAATTCTCTGAGCAGGTCTTCATATGCGGCGACTGCGGCCTCCGGATTTTCGGCTTCGCCCGACATGCGATGGATGTTTTCAGCCGGTATCGGCACCCGTGATAATAGCAGTTCCCAGGCCATGGCATAGAGATTGTCATGGTGGTCCGGCGGGACGCACCGCTCATCCCCCCAAAACACATGAACAGCCGGCCAGGGTACCCGGCCCCGCCAGGGATTTTTAGCCAACCTGGTGTACATCTCCCTGGGAGTTGACCCTCCGGAAAGACACACGCAGAAACGTCCATGTTCGGCCACCGCCTTTCCAGCGGCCTGGGCAAAGCGTTCCGCCGCTTCTTTCGCGAGTTGAGCCGAATCTGAATAAATCTTTATTTCGTGAAGATACTTGATCATCCGAGAGACCTCAATCGATGTCCGGCTTTTTCGTCGTCAAAACGGCATGGCCACCGAACTCGCGGCGGAGCGCGGCCAGAACTTTATCCGCGAATGAGTCCGTATCTCGAGACCGAAATCGGGCAAAAAGAGACAGGGCGGTAACATAGGCCGGAACTCCGGATTCCATGGCCTGATTGACCGCCCACCGGGCTTCTCCAGAATCATCCACATGTCCGCGAATAGCATCGAGCCCCGGATCTTGGGCAAAGGCCGACCCGGCCAGTTCCAGGAGCCAGGACCGAATGACGCTGCCCCGGTTCCAGAGATGACATAGACGGCTGTAATCCAGTGAGTCCCGGTAGGGGGACTTATCCAGGATGTCGAAACCTTCGGCATAAGCCTGCATCATGCCGTATTCTATGGCATTATGAACCATTTTGACAAAGTGGCCCGCCCCAGTGGGTCCACAATAAAGATATCCATCCGTAGGGGCGAGGGATTTAAAAACTGGCTCAAGTTCCTGGTAACTCTCCCGGCTGCCGCCGATCATTAAACAATAGCCTTCCTGCAGCCCCCAGATGCCGCCGCTCACTCCCACGTCCATGAAGTTAATGGATTTGTCGGATAAAATTGCTTTCCGGCGAATATTGTCTTTAAAATGAGTGTTGCCGCCGTCCACCACCGTGTCTCCAGCCGAGAGAATTCCGGCCAGTTGCTCCAAATGCTGGTCAACCGGCGCGCCGGCGGGCAGCATCAACCAGATAAAGCGCGGTGGGGCGAGCATAGCCGGAAGATTGGCCAGGGCATAGACGCCGGTCGCGCCTGCTTCTACTATTTCATCGGTCTTCACCCGGGTGCGGTTGTAGGCCACCACTTCATGGCCGCGTTGCAGGAGCCGCCTGGCCATGTTCATGCCCATGCGTCCTAAGCCCACCATGCCTAATTTCATTTTGTCCCTCCCTTACCTTGGCCCGGCCCGAAATTTGTCATGTGGCCAATGGGTTGGCTTCCGGATTCGGTTCGTCGCCTGGAGTGGGCGGTGTCAGGGCCGGCAACACGGCGACTCTGTTTCTACCGGCCTGTTTGGCCAGGTAGAGAGCCTGGTCGGCTTTTTTAAACATGACATCTCTTGACTCAACACCTGTCCCAGGGTAGCTGGTTACTCCAAGACTTATACTAATATGGAGAGGACCGGCATCGGATTCAATCGCTGTTTCGCAAACGACTCGTCTCAGCTTTTCGGCGACGGTCCTTCCCGATTCAATGTCAGTCTCGGGCAGAAGAACAACAAACTCCTCGCCCCCATAACGGGCAATAATATCAGATTCACGCAGTTTATCCTGCATCCTTCCGGCCACTTTTTTGAGGACCTGGTCCCCCACCGAGTGGCCATGGACATCGTTAACCTGCTTGAAATAATCAAGATCAGCCATGATCAGGGTCAAGTGTGTCAAATATCGTTTGGCCCGGGAGAATTCCACCTGAAATCGCTCAACGAAATAGCGGTGATTATGCAGGCCGGTCAGAGAATCTATAGTTGATAATCGTTTCTGCACTTCCAACATCAAGAGGGTCTCGAGCATCATACTGGCGTTATGCACCAGGATAGCCATCGGGTCCAGGTTTTCCTCGGTCTCAATTTCCGCGATGACCAACCCCAGAATGTTTTCTCGGCCTTTGGCCGGAAAGATGATCCAGTTGGTCAGTTCATTCGGACCCAGGGTAAGAGTTTTGGAGTGATCCATATGCTCCAAAATTCTTTTCGACGTCACGGCCTGCCTGATGATTGCATCTCTTTTCCAGGGCAGCTTCAGGCCCTCGATTTCCTTCAGCCCGCCTTTCTCCGACACCCCGATCATCTCTTGGGAATCCTGACACAAAAGGAATGCGGCAGCGCGGCCGGCTCCAAATTCCATGACTAATAATTCTGTCAGGAGCTGCAAGACCTGAGTCGGATCATTTGCTTTAGCAAAATCCAGGGCTGCGTTATGGAGTGACACCATGAGCCCGTGCTGGGTCAGCAAGAGTTCGGTCATCTCGCTCAATACCTTTTTTTGTTCCTCCAATTCCTTCCTTTGTGCTTCTGCTTCCTGATAAAGGCGGCCGGCCGCAAAAATCAAACCGGCGAAATGGGCAATTGACTGAAGCAGATCAGCTTCATTGGGCTTGACCAAATCTATCACCAAAAAGCCCAAGACCGTCCGGCCGCTCTTAATCGGAAAAAGGACAGGCGATTGAAAAGGAACAAACACTTCTCTGATGGAGGTGAGATTCGCAGCCCACATGACGGTTTGTTCCGCAACGACATAACGTAAGACGTCGTGCTCCAACGACAGCTCCCGACGTTGGCCGACACTAACCCTTTTACCGTTTAAGGCAATTTCTACGGCTCGGGTGGCGCCTTCAATCAGCCAAACAGCATTGGGCATGTGCCCCTTTATCAATGCAATTTTTTGAGAAAACAAAATAGCCAGGGATTCCGGATCAGATGAGATATCGGTGCAAGAGTAAACGGTGTGTTTCAGAGTCACTAATTGTTCGTAAATTTCTCGATATGTGGCTAACTCATTGATGTCATTAGGCATATTGTATAGTTCCTTAATCCTGTATTCTTTTATCACAACGGCTCATAATCTTCATCTGTGGTCATCAAACCTGGATCGCTTTAAGGATTTCCTTCGATATTCCATCCAAAGGCGTCACGATTTCGATGCCTCCATGGTCAATGGCGGATTTGGGCATGCCGAATATGAGCGAAGTGGCTTCATCCTGGGCTATAGTGATGCCGCCCCGGTCTCTCACTTCTTTAATCCCCTTGGCCCCGTCCTCTCCCATCCCGGTCATGATCACGGCGCAAGAACTGGAGCCGCATACTTCAGCCATAGAGGAAAACAAGACGTCGGCTGACGGCCGATGGAGAGTGTCATAGGGCTCCTTGTCCAAAAAAGCATAGAGCTTTCCCCCCACTCGGATGATCTTCAGATGGCGGCCGGCCGGAGCCAGAAGTACGACGCCAGGGAGAATCGGCTCTCGACTGGCTGCGACCTTTATTTCCATCGGAGAAAGACTATTCAGTCTCTCGGCCAGGGCCTGGGAAAAACCCTCGGTAATGTGCTGGACGATGACCATACCGATAGGCAGAGAGGGAAGCCCCCCCAGGAGGATTTGCAGGGCGGCGGGCCCTCCCGTCGAGGCGGCTAGTCCAATCAATTCTATCTTTCCCTTTTTTGATATCGGGATCGGATCCGGCGTCGAACTAACCGGCAGCCCCTGGGAAAACTCCTGGGTTATTCTCCGGAATTTTTCCGAAGCGGCGTTGACTCTGGAGATATCCTTTATTTTAGCCGTATAAACGGTCTTAACTTTCTCAATAAGGTCTTTTCCGATCAGACCGATATCCAAAGAGACGGGGCCAGAAGGTTTGGTGATATAGTCGACCGCCCCGAGCGCGAGGGCCTCAATTGTCTGTTGTGCGCCTTCGCGGGTGGCCGAACTGACCATGAGCACCGGGGTCGGGACTTCCTTCATGATCCGGGCGAGCGCGGCCAGTCCGTCCATAACCAGCATGATCACATCCAGAGTGATGACATCTGGTCGAAGTTCTTTGGTCATTTTTAGGGCCTCTTGACCATTGGCGGCTATCCCGACAACCTTGAGCGCCGAATCCTTTTCCAGGATAAGCGGAATATGGCGACGCAAAAAGGCGGAGTCATCCACGACCAGCACTCTGATTTGGGGTTGTTTGCTCAAGTCGATCCCTGTCCTTTCAAGGTTGATGGTCGTTCAAAGAAGCTATTTCCTTCTGGTATCGCTCAATATTTTTTTGATATCCAAAACAATAAGCATCCGATTGTCTATTGGGGCGACTTCCTTGAAGTATTCTGCATCGATCTTGGCTACTCCGGGTGGCGGAGGCTGAAATACCTCGGGAGAAAGTCTAAACATCTCCCAGAGATGATCTACTGCCACTCCAACCAGCATCGTGTTGTCCTTCATGACGATGATTCGGCTTTCGGGACTCCAATCCTTTTGATGAAGCTTAAAGCAGATTCTCAGATCGATCACCGGCAAAATATTGCCCCGAAGATTGATCAAGCCCAGGATGAATTTCGGAACATGGGGAATAATTCTGATGGGGACCAGGCGCATGATCTCGGCCACCATGGCAATATCCACGCCGTATAATTCATTATCCAATTCAAAGGCCACGATCTTTCTGAGGTTGAGCAGCCGTTGACCATCCTCGTAGTCATCTTCCCATTCGTCATCATAGATCTCGATATCATCCGTCATAATCGTCCGCCTGTTCTTTGGTCGAAGTGGTGCAGGTCTCTTTTGGGGCTGATTCCTTTCTTTCTCGTTCCCCACTTTTTTCAAGTTCAAGCTCAAGCAATTCCTTTTCATCAATGGCCAATATCTCATCTAAATTGAGAATGACCAGCAGGCGGTCGTCAAGGTAGGCCACGCCGTCAATGAAGCGGGTCCTGACCCCTCCGATCATTTTGTCGGGAGGCTCAATGGCTTTAGTCGACACCTTTAGAAGCTCGGAGGCTGAATCCACCAGCAGGCCGACCATCTTTTTCTGCATTCGGACAATGATGATACAGGCTTCATATGTCCTGGGGGCGGCAGGTAGTTGCAGCCGTTTTTTCAAATCCATCACGGGAACGATCCGGCCCCGGACTTTAATCACTCCTTCAACGAAATCGGGGGCCTCGATAACCGGGGATATCTGCCCGGCCATCAAGATCTCCTTGACCCGGCGGACATCTAAGGCATGTTCATGCCCGGCCAATTTGAAGACCACCATCCTGGCCGTATTCCCTGTATATTTATGGGCGGGTTTTGGGTCCGGCGGCGCTTCAAGGCGGAGTTCGACCGGAGGTCCTTCCCCTGTTGAGCCGGATATATCAAGCTGTTCGAAGGATGGGTCCCCAATCGTCGTGAGTCCGACCGAACTATCAATCGGGATTGTCTCTTCTAATATTTGGCCGACTTGCCCCAACGCACCTGCCGGCTCCGTGATTGGTTGGGATGCCTCCATAAATGTCCTCTCCCTATTTCTGCTGCTCCGACGCCGGCCATAGGCCCCCTAGACTCGGAACCTCTCGGTGACTTCTTTCAGTTGCTCCGCCAAATTGGTCAGGTCCTGAGTCGCCTTGGCGGATTCCTGAGATGCCAACGCGGTTTGCCGGCTGACCCCGGAAATGGTCTGGAAGGCGTCGGCTATCTCCTCGGCGGTTTTGGCCTGTTGGGCGGAAGTGGATGAGATCATTTGAATCATGTCGGCAGTTGAGGTGATCCCTTCCACGATCTCTTCCAAGGTCTGGCCGGTCTCGTTAGCCATATTGGTGCTGGATTCCATGATTCTGGCCGCTTCCCCGGTTTCTTTCTGGATTTCCTCGATACTTGTCGAGATTTCTCCGGTTGATTGCGAGGTCCGCTGGGCCAGTTTCCGAATCTCCTCGGCCACGACGTCAAAGCCTCGGCCGTGCTCTCCGGCCCGGGCCGCTTCGATCGCGGCATTAAGGGCCAGAATGTTGGTTTGGACGGCAATTTCTCCAATCAACTGGACTACCTTACCAATTTCTTGGGTCCGGAGATGTAATTTCATGATCATATCATTGGTCTTGTTGATCCCGTCCACGGTCCTTTTGACTTTATGGAAACCGTCTCTGGCCGTGTTGGAGGCGGCAATGGCGGCGTTAGAGGTGTTCTTGGCGTTTCGGGATACTTCTTGGATGGATACGGACATTTCTTCCATAGCCGAGGATGTTTTGAGAATCTGGGCCGATTGGGCGTCGGCGCCCCGGCTCATTTGCTCCACGGCCGCCGCAATTTCCGTTGCCGAAGAGGACAGCCTGGTCGTGCCGTCGGCTATCCGCTTCACGATGTCTCTCATTGACCTGGTTGTCTCTCTGAAGGCTGAGGCCAGCAGTCCGATTTCATCTCGACTTTCCACTTCTACGTGGACCGTCAGGTCCCCTTCTCCTACTCTTTTGGTGGAATCTACAAGTCGCGTCACCGACCTGGTAATCGTCCCTGTGATGAAGGCGGCCATAATCGCGCCCAAAATCACCGCAATGAGCAACCCGATAATGACGGCCGTTTTGGCGTTGGAGAATTCAACCAACGACTGTTGGGTGGCGCCCACTGTGCGTTCCATACCGGCCAGAGACGTTTCCTTGGCGATCTCAAGCAAATCGTTGACTGTCTTTTCCCGCTCAGCCCGAATCCTCTTGAGGGCCAGCCAATGATCTTTGAATTCAATCATCGTTCTTTTATAATCCTGGACGGCTTTCTGGATCGATTCGTGGCGCTTCTTGTTTATCTCCTGGTGGATTAAGACCTCCATTCCTTCCAGTTTTTTGTCTATCTTATCAAAATTTTTCAACGCCTCATCATGATACCTGATATCTTGGAAGGCCTGAAATTTAAGATCTAGAATGCGGACGCCGTCGCCCAACTTTAAAACTTCAGATATCATCAAAATTTTAGTTAATCTTTCCCGGAGACCGGCGACATTAAGTTGTCCCTGAAGCTCCCGGTCCATTGCTTCTTGCTGATATTTGAATAACTCATTACAATTGTCCGCATAGGTGACGGCGCTGGCCTCGAATATTTTCCGGTCCTTGTCTAAGGCATCTTCGATCTCCACTGTTTCATTAACCAGCCGCTCATATTCGGAGAGCCGTTGTTGGGCCTTTCCAGCGCTTTCTCTTAACTTGACCAACCCCTTGTTTTTATCGGCCAGGTCCCGGGCCCTGGACAAATTCTCCTTAACGGCATCAATGTGCTTTTTCCCCTCCGCCAGAAGCCCTTTCTCTCCGCTTAAGGCATAACCTCTGATATTGAACATCGTTAGAAACACACTCCGCTCAACTTTATTAGAGATATCCACTTCCGGGACATATCCGTTCATGAGCTGGTTCAGATGCTCTTTCACCTTATCCATATCCCAGATGGCCAGTCCCCCGACAAAGATGGAAATAAGGAGCAATATCACAAATCCACTGCCGATTTTTGCTTTAAGCGTCATGTCTTCGAGATTAACCATCGTTGTAGTCTCCCTATATAGATAAGAGTATCGGATAAGATGATGTCCTCAACCAATCTTCCCCAAAGCCGCCTCCACGTCCAGGATCAGGGCGACACTTCCGTCGGCCATGATCGAGGCCCCTTCTATTCCCTCTACCCGACCCAGATAATCGCCCAGCGTTTTCATGACCACTTCTTGTTTCCCCAGGAGGTCATCAACACACAGAGCCACTCTTTTCTCGGCCATTCCCACCACGACTACGGGAACGTAACCCTCTATGGGCATAGCCTCCAGCCCTTCATTGAGAATAGACGCCAGCCTGACCAAAGGATAAGCCACCCCTCTGATAAAGACCACTTCGTCTTTTTCAATGGTATTGATTTGCTTTTCTGTAATAAGCAGAGTTTCACAGACTGTATTGAGGGGTAGACCATAGGTCAGTCCCCCGCTCTCCACCAGGAGGGTCTGCAAGATGGTCAAAGTTAAAGGCATCTGGAGATGGAAAACGGTTCCCTGGCCCAAAACACTCCGGACATCCACCACTCCACGTAGCTTTTGGACTTGTTCTTTAACCACGTCCAGGCCAATCCCTCGGCCGGAAACCTCGGTCACCGCTTCGACGCTGCTGAAACCGGGCATGAATATGAGTCGGATAGCTTGCTCTTCGGTCATGGCCTGGGCCTCTTCTTTGGAGATAATCCCCTTCCGAACGGCCTTTTCTTTCATTTTGGCGGGATCAATACCCTGCCCATCATCTTCGACCAGAATCGTCACATTATTCTGCTGTTGCAAGGCGGAAAGCCGAATTTTGCCAGTGGGGGATTTGCCTCTTTCCAGACGGATCTCCGGGTGCTCAAGTCCATGGTCAACGGCATTCCTGAGAAGATGGACCATGGGATCATAGATATGCTCGATCATGGTCTTATCCAGTTCGGTATCCTCACCGGAGAGGACAAATTCAACCTGCTTTCCGTTTTCTCGGGCCAGGTTCCGAACCACTCCGGGAAACTTATTAAAGAGCTTCTCAATGGGCACCATGCGGACCCCCATGATGCCGTTATGAATCTGGCGGGTCAGACGATCAATTGAGGCGGCAATCGAGGCCAGTTCGTCATTCCTTGTCCGCTCTGAAAAATCATTTAGTTGGTTTCTGGCGGTAATCACTTCGCCGACCATATTCATCAAGTTATCAAGTCGCTGGGTCGAAACCCGGATGGTTTCCGCTCTAGAGGTCCGCGGTCCGGCCGGAGGCGCCGGCTGCGAGGCTACGGACTCACACTTCAGCCTCTTTACCGAGTCTTTTTCCGTGGGGGCTTCTTCCGGTTTCGATTCCACTCCCTGGTCCGGGGACGCCACCGGTTCCGGCTGTAGAACGTTCTCCAGCTTTTGGACAATCCAGGAAATATCAACTTCAATCGTATCCTTGGCGGCGGCTTTGTCCCGCAACAGAGTCAGGACTTCCAACCCCTCATACATCGTGTCGATCAAAGAGGCGGTTACCGCCAGTTCCCCTTTGCGGATACCGTCAAAGACATCCTCCATCTTATGAGACAACCCTTTGATGTGATCTAAGCCGACAAAGGAGGCTGTTCCCTTAAGTGTGTGAATAACCCGAAAAGTCTCATTGATCAGTTCTTCATCGTCGGGACTGTCTTCCAGCTTGGCCAAATTCAGGTTGAGCTGATCTAAATTCTCGTGGGACTCTTCGATAAAGTCATGAAACATTTGGGCCAGCAACTTGGTGTCAAGGTCTTCACAATCGAACTCGGTCATTTCAGGCCCCTCCTATTCCCGGCAGACTAAGGGCCAGGCGGTGATTTGAATGCCTGGTCAGGATTACTCCCTGAAATTTTTTTACTTAAAAAGGTTCTTCATCACCGCGATGAGTTCCGTTGGTTTAAAAGGCTTGACGATGTAATGATTGGCCCCCAACGCTAAGGCCCGTTCCTTGTCTTCCTCCTGCCCTTCAGTCGTCAGCATAATGACCGGTATATCCACAAAGGCTGCTTGGGGCCGAAATCTTTTTAGAAACTCAAACCCATCCATCTTGGGCATATTGATATCCAAAATCACCGCGTCGAAGTGTTCTTTAGCCAAAAACTCCAATGCCTCTTGACCATTTTGAGCCGTGTCCACCAGAAAACCGACGCTTTTCAGACTGAATTCCACAAGCTTGCGAATGCTTGGAGAGTCATCCACGGCCAAAATTTTTTTCTTCATAATTCCATTCCCCTTTTACCGGAGTGAAGCTTTGAGGTTCACCTATATACGTGACACGATCATAAGTGACGTTTCTAAGAGCTATTGTTGCTGGTTGCTCGGTGAGGTGACTTATGATCCACTTTTACCATATACGGTCGTGCGTTTCAGGCGGACGATATCAAATAGATTCGATATCCGTCCCAAACTCTCAGCCCGCCCCAAAACAAGATGTCCACCTTTATTCATGGCCCGATACAAGTATTGGGTGGATTTTTCTT
>JADFYC010000107.1 GCA_015233295.1 Deltaproteobacteria bacterium
GAACTCGATCGCATTCGTTCGAATTACTCGGCTTTGGCCAAGAAAGCCCGGGAGGAACTCCGACAAGGTATTAGGGATACCGGCCGCCCCGATATGGACAAATAGGATTCGGCCACAGCGGCGCTCAACACAACCACCGGTGAATATCTATAATGTAATGCTGACTAGTTAGATTATGATACAGGGACAACGACTTGGATATCTCACAATAAACTGCTGGAGGTGATACTATGTTTGTAGTTGTAATTTTTTTTCCACCCATAAAAGAAGGCAAAGACGCCGAGTTTCGAGATTGGTTTGCCTCCACCAATGAACAATTCTCAGCGTTTAAGGGTTTTGTTGGGAGAAGGCTCTTAAAGCCATTGAAGGAGGGCAATTACGCGGCTATTGTCGAGTTTGAAAATCAAGACGAGTTCAATGCGATGCATAGCAGCCCTGCCCACGGCAAAGCCGGTGAGCGAGTGAGACCGCTATTTGACGGCACCCCGACACCGCATTTTTATGAGGTGGTCATAGGGTAGGTCTATAAATCAAACCTGGGCTGCGGAATGTGAGTTCCAAGATTGACGGCATAGGCGATTCGTTCAGAAATTCGATTGACCATGATGTTCATGGTGTCATGCTTTCCTATTGACGATTTTATCCGGGCTGGGGCCTTACCCGAAAAATCTTCTGAACCAGACGTCGAACATGATCAGGCTGAAGAGTTCCATGGAGTTGTCGCGGCGGCGGGTCCGGTGTTCCCATCTCAGCCGGGCTATGGTTTGATGATTGAACAAGCCCTGACGGCGCAGATAGGGCGGAGTCATGTGTTCATCAAAGTATTTGTCCAGGCGGGTCGTCATCCAGATGGACAGGGGAGGACAGAAACCACGTTTGGGGGCATGGACGATCTTCTGTGGAAGGAGATCGGCGAAGGCGTCTTTCAGGATGTACTTGGCCTGTCCTTGGCGCCGCTTCTGGTCAAAGGGGAGATTCAACGAAAGCTCCACCAGTCGGTAATCCAGGAAAGGCGCCCGGACCTCCAGGCCCACGTCCATACTTGTCTTATCCGTGTATTCCAGGATATTATCTACTAGAAAAGTCTTTAGATCCAGGTAGGCCATGCGGCGGGGCAACGGGCCCTCAATAGCCTCTAAGTAGCGGGAAATGATTCGGGAGGACGGGACCATGGGTTCGGACAAAGGACCCGGGGCGAACAACTGGCTTTTTTCCCGGTCGTCAAAATAGTAAGTCCAAACCAGAAGCTGCTCGTCCAGCTCCCGGCCCATGCCCCTGGCCAGGAGCTTTAGGCGGCGGAGCAAGGGGCGATTGGGGTCTTCCCGGAAAAGTTCAAGCATTCCTTTGATCCAGGTGGCGGAGCAGGCCGGCAGTCTTTGCCATATCGGGGCTAAAGTCAGGGCCCGGTAGCGCGGGTAACCGGCAAAAAGTTCATCACCCCCGGCCCCTGAGATGGCGACCTTGACTTGCTTCCGGGCTTCCCGGGCGATGAGGTGGGCCAGGTAGAAGGTGGGGTTGGCGAAGGGCTGGTCAAAGCACCGAATTAAATCAAACATCTCTTCTGGTTGGGAGATATCGACGATGAGTTCTTGGTGCTGGGTGCCCAGGGTTCGGGCCACTTGCCGGGCATATCCGGCATCGTCCACGGCGCTGATGCCTTCGCCCTGAAATACCACGGTGAAGGTGTTCACCGGTTGGGCCGAGGCGCGGGCGATCAACCCGGCTAAGACGGTGGAATCGATGCCCCCCGAAAGGAACAGCCCCACCGGAACATCACTGAGGAGCTGCCGGGACACGGCATCGGTTAATAATGACCGCACCGCGGCCCGATTGTCTTCATACGACGGACTGTTTTGGGATGGCGGCGCGTTGACTTCGGGCTGCCAGTAGGGAGCCACCGTATAGTGATCACGGGTAAGATCGTAGACCAGAGCGCAGCCTGGAGGCAACTGGTGAATGTTGGAGAAGGCCGTGGCCGGGTGAGGGACATAAAGGAAAGAGAAATAATGATAAATGGCCGGCCAGTTGATCTCCGGTGTGTAGGGCAGGCCGGCCAGGATAGATTTTATCTCTGAGGCGAAGTAGAATCTACCTGCGATATCGGCATAGTAGAGAGGCTTTAGACCCAGGTGATCCCGGGCCAGGATCAGACGTTGCTGCTTCAAATCGAGCAGGGCCAAGGCAAAGATGCCGTTTAACTCTTTGAGGCAATCCTGGCCCAGTTCTTCGTACAGGTGGATAATTACCTCGGTGTCGGATTGAGACCGGAACCGGTGGCCGGATTGGAGGAGCCGCTGACGCCAGGCGGGATAGTTGTAGATCTCTCCATTATAGGTCAGGATGATGGTCCCGTCTTCGTTGGTCATGGGCTGACGGCCGGCTGGAGACAAGTCGATGATGGACAACCGGCGGTGGCCCAGGCCGACGGTCGGGGATGCGGTTTGCCCGTAACTGGACTCAGAGTTGGGGGTGATATAGATCCCGTGGTCGTCGGGCCCCCGATGGCGAATGGCTGCTGCCATGGCCTCGATCACTTTCGGGCCGTCGGGACGGGTCAGGCCGCAGATTCCACACATGAGCCGGCCCCTTTTTTTAAAGTCTGATGATTTCGTCCCGGTCGGCAGATTCTTTCATATACTCAACAATCTTGAGTGATTTTAAAGCCTCTTCGCCGGTAACCACGGGGGTCTCTTTATCTAAATGATAGTTGATAAAGTGCTCTAATTCCGAGCGCAGGGGTTCTTTTTTTTCGATGTGAAATTTGGTCATATTTCCTTCGGAGCCCAACATCAGGCTGGGAATGAAACCGCCGTTTTTGTGGACGCTATTCTCATAGAAAAAAAGCCCCTGATACAGATAATTCACCCGAAAAAGACCTTTTTCACCCAAAAAACTTATTTGCCTGATTTTTATAGGTGATAACCAACTAACGCTCATATTGCAGACAATCCCGTCCTGGTAGTGAAGCATCGCCGTCAACATGTCTTCATGGGTGGGGTGAACCTTTTTTTGGAAATTGGCGTAGACTTTGGTGACTTGTTTATGAAGCACGTATTCGATGATATCAATATCATGGACAGCCAGATCGGTTGACACGCCGACATCACCGATGTGTCCAGGAAAAGGCCCAATTCGGATGACTTCTATCTTATAGATGTCACCCAGGGCGCCTTGGACGATTTTTTCTTTTAAGGCGATCACGGCCGGGTTAAACCGCTCGATGTGACCGACAATCAGCTTAGATCCGGTCCTGGCCGCGGTGGCGATGATCTCGGCCGCTTCAATGGAATTGCCGGCAATGGGTTTTTCCAGCAAGACATCAATTTTTCGATCAAATGCGGCCAAAGCCGCCTCTTTGTGAGCGTAAGTGGGCAAGGCGATGGTTAGTAAATCGATTTTTTCCTTGTCCAGCATTTCATGGTAATCTGCATAGCCGCGTGCCCGGTAGTGTTTGGCTACCCGCCGGAGTTGCGTTTCATTAGAATCCGCGACGGCGACTAGATCCACATCCTCCAAATCAGCATAAACGCGGGCATGATGCTGCCCCATGTTGCCCACACCAATGACTGCCGCTCTAGGCATAACTTCCCCTAAATCCTGTTCGAGTTACGGGTTACGAGTTACGGGTTACGAGTCGCGTGTTACGAGTTGTGGGTCAATTTGATCCCTTAAGGGGAACACTCTTGACTGAGGAATTCGGTCAGTACCTGAGCCAGCCGACTGAGTTCTTTCTCCAAAGCAGCGAAGGCTTCTTCGGCCTGGCTCAAATCTCCTTGGCGGGCAATGTCTTCAAGCCGACCGGCGGCCTCACGTTCAGAGGTTCCGCTTAGACCCGGTCCATGCCAACGCTGAAATAAAAAGTGCTGCCAAATCCTTGACGGGATTCCGCCCAAATCCGGCCACCCATCAGCATGGCCAGCCGGGAGGCCAGGGACAGCCCCAACCCTAATCCCCCATATTTGCGAGTATAGGAGGAATCAGACTGGATGAAGGGCGCAAAGATGGTTTCCAGCTTGTCCTGAGCGATGCCTATGCCGGTGTCGCTGACGGTGAAGAGGACGTTGATTTTGTTTCCATGAGTGGAGGTGACGTTTATGGATAGGACAACCTTACCGTGGTTGGTGAATTTAACGGCATTCTCCATCAGGATTCGAACCACCTGTTCCATTCGGTGATAATCGCCTACGAGTTCGTCCGGCACTCCGGGTTGAATGTCAAAGACCAGCTCCAGTCCTTTTTGGCTCGCCGGGAGGGCGGCGACATTTGTCCAGGCGGTGATTAGATTATGCAAGCGGAAAGGAACGGATTCCGGATCTATTTTACCCGATTGAATGTTTGAAAAATCCAAGAGATCAGTGAACAAACTCAACAGGCTGTCGGCCGAAGATTTGATTATCTCAAGATACTCGCGCTGGGTTTCATCCAGGTCGGTCTCCATGGCTAGTGTCGCCATGCCGATGATCCCATTCAACGGAGTGCGGAGTTCGTCGTGGCTAAGGTTAGCCAGGAAGTCATCTCTGGCCCGAATGGCGGCATTTATGAGGGACCGGTATCTGGTCTCGCTGGTCCCGCAAGGCATTTTCAGCTCGTTGCCGGGCTAATCGGTGGCTATGATTTTGGACCACCTGGGACAGACAGGCCGGCAGGACACGTAGATAATCATGATCGGAATCCTTAACGATGTAATCATCGACACCGGACTTCAAAGCAATCACTGCCAATTGCTCGGAACCGGTTCCTGTTTGCATCACCAACGGCAAGGGCAGATGCCGCTGGCGGATAATGGAGCAAAGTTCCATCCCATTCATTCCGGGCAACCGGTAATCGATCACGGCGATATTAAACCTGGACATGTCGTCTTCCAATAGTTTTAATGCCGTTTCTGCCCGTTCCACTTCAGTAATCTGGTGAAGTACGTGACTTTTTTTTAGAGCACGCCGAAAGGCCAGACGGTCGTGTTCGTTATCTTCCACTAGAAGGATATTAAGGACCTGGTCGGAATCTTCTGAAAACATCTTCTGGCTCCTGTGCAGATGCAAGAATGAAAATGCAAACAGGGCAATGCAGGAGAGAGCCTCTGCGTGATGCCTTTTGAACTGAACTCAGGACTTAGTGCTCATTCCGTCACCTGGGTAAAGTAATAAAAAAAATGGTGCCTTCCCCAGGGCGTGAGTCTATCCGAAGCTTTCCGCCAAGTTTGGTTACGGCCTTTTCGACGATGGCCAGGCCGATCCCGGTTCCAGGGTATTCACTGGCCGTATGGAGGCGTTGGAACACCTTGAATATCTGCTGATGGTATTTTGGTTCGATGCCGATGCCGTTATCCTTTACGGATATTTCAATCAGGTCTTCACCCTGGGCGCGGCACTCTATTTGGATTATTTTGGGTGACGACTGGTTGAACTTCACTCCGTTTTGAATGAGATTCTGAAAGATCTGCCGAAGCAACATAGGCACCGTCTTAATACATGGCCATTCGCCATCGATTTTTATTACCACATCCTTCGGAAAATTTAAAGATATTATGAGGTCATTTATAAATTGACATAAATTATGGTCTTCAGCTAAGTAATTACCTCCGCCCACCCGGTGCAGTTGGATCAGGTCATCAATCAAATGTTGGCTTTCTTGGATGGCTCGTCGAATTCCTCGCAGGTATTCCTGTTGCTCCTTAGCCAGGGTGTCGCCCAAATCCTCAGCCAAGAAGTCGGCATATTGCCGGATAGCCCGCAGCGGGGCTTTCAGGTCGTGAGATACGACGTAAGCGAATTGTTCAAGCTCCTGGTTAGTTGTTTCCAGTGCCTCTTTCGACTGACGTAAGCGCCGCTCCATCCCTTTTTTATATACGGCCACTTCAATGGCCGCCTTAAGTTCGCTGTCGTGGAACGGCTTAACAATAAACCCAAATGGCTCGGCTAGCTTGGCCTTCTCCACGATCTGATCAGCCGAATAGGCGGTCAGGAAAATGATTGGAATGTCCAACTCGGCCTTGATCAGGTCAGCCGCGGCGATGCCGTCTAGCTGCCCTGGCATGACAATATCCATTAGAATAACATCGGGTCTAAAACATCTAGCCAATTCCACGGCCTGGACGCCCGATGAAGCTGTCCCGACCACATCGTAACCCATAGCAGTCAGGGCTTTTCTCATCCTTAAAGCGATGACTGCTTCATCGTCGACAATCATTATTTTGGCGGAGCGTTCCGTCATTTAAGTTCATTTCTTGTGGTCATTACGCCGTGGGGACGGGTTTCGTGTTTCGGATTGCAGGTTGGAGTCGGTTGGATGTTCGGCGGCATGGCCCATTTTGGAAGTATAATCTCAAGATCATGCGGGCTAGCTCCACCCTAACTACATCACATTGATCTGCCGCCGGTAACTTGCAACATGCAACATGCACACGTAACTCGTAACGCCTAAACCTCGCCTTGACGTTGGCGGATCCAGGTTATGATTTTGTCGAGTTCGGATTTAAATTCGTTGAATGCCTTACCCCGGTGACTTACGGAATTTTTTTCGGGCATGGTCAGTTGGGAGAATGTTTTTTCTAAAGGGGGGTAATAGAAAACGGGATCATAACCAAATCCGTTTTGTCCCACAGGTTGGGTTGTGATCAGTCCTTCACATTCGGCCTCATAGGTTAAGGCGGCACCACCCGGCATGGACAGAGACAGAACACAGACAAAGGCCGCGGCCCGATTGACCTGATCGTCCATCGCCGCCAGCAATTTTTGAATATTTTGCTCATCGGTCGCATCGCTTCCCGCGTAGCGAGCGGATAGGATGCCGGGGGCGCCGTTTAAGGCTTCGACCACCAAACCGGAATCGTCGGCCAAAGCCGGAAAACCAAGGATGCGAGAGTAAAAAGATGACTTTTTGTAAGCGTTTTCTTCAAAGGTGAGACCGTCTTCGACGACATCCGGTAGTACTCCGAAGTCATTCAAGTCTCTGAAGTCAATTGGATATCCAGCCAATACTCGGCGGATCTCTTCCGACTTGCCGCGATTTCGGGTAGCTAAGACAATAATGACAGGTTGCACGCCGACTCCTTAGTGGTTATAGTTGTCCGAAATTGAAATCTTACATTACCCCATTCAACCATCTTAAGAGCACAACGCAAAAGCATAACGGAGTGGGCGGAGAGAAGAAAAAAACGGACCCGGAGACTTTCACGGTTAACCGGAATAGTTAAATAAACTCCTACGGTTTCTTTTTATCCTTCGCGTCCACGGCGTTATACTTTTGGCTGGAGTGCTATAATCGGCCATCAGAGATGACATAAACTCCTCTACTGATCCTTTGCACGCGGCCTTGGCGATGGGCCTTGCTCAGGGCATAATTAACAGTATATATTTCCATGCCTGTTTCTTTGACCACATCTTTCGGGCCGGCCCCGTCCGAATGTTTCCCGACCACTTTGACAATCAGGTCTACCACGGAAGATTCTCCTTCCACCTTGCGGCCTCTTTTGACCCGGATGGATCCTGTTCGGGTATGCCTCCGAAAATTCTTTAGTAGTTCTTCAGCCTTTTCTTTGATCGTGTCGACCCGCCAGGATAGTTGATCTAAATCCGCCTTGGTGGCGATGTCGAAATTATTTCTTATGTCTTCTATCATACCGAAGACATTAAAGTATTGTCGTTTGTTCGTCATCGCTTTCTCCTCGGGACTTATAATAATCTGAACAAATGTTACCTTGATTCAGAGAAAAAGTCAAGAGCGCATTAAGACTACCATAAGTCAGCATCATTCCACTCTTTTCGATGGGAATGCCGATATCCGATCGGATCGGTCGTGACCTGGGATAATCGTCAATTAAAATCAAGGCATTTTCTATTGCACCAGAGTAAACGAATTGTCAAGTTTAAACTAGGCTCTAACAGGCCGGAAGGGAGTGTCCCACAATGATTCATCGCACGTGACTTCAATTTTGAGTAGCAATCCAAAACGCAACGCGGTATAATGGTGAGAAGAAAAGGGATTTAGTTTGGCACTATCCCAAAAAACGGCTAACTAAGATGACGTGTCCAGAATTATGCCTGTTGAACCGAAAGAAAATCCGCTTCATACCCCATTCTGGGTCAAGGTGCTGGCCCTGTTTTGTGACATCACCCAGGACCGGCCTCTGACAACCTATTTGGCCAGAGACATGGCTCGCCGACGGCTGACCCATGGCGCCCGTGGGTTCTTTTATGCCCTGCAGCATGAGCTGCGCCTGGATGATCATCATTATCATAATCCCGCTCAATTTGATCCGGAGATTTATGAAAACGTCGAAGTTGATATCCTCGTTTTCGATCATGCGTTGTTAAAAATTTGGCGCAGCCTGGATCAGGCCCTGGATTGTTTTGATCAGAATGGAATCACTTTAGAGGAACGCCGGTCCCTGGCCCTGGACGCCTTTAAGACGGGGCTAATGACCGGGATATATTCCAAATTCGATGGGTTAAGATATGAAGACACTGTTCTAACCTGCATTAAAGAAGCATTGACCATTATTGCATCCGTGGTGGCTGAAGACCAGTCGCCACATTGATTGGAAAAAAATGGATTTTCAAATGAATAAGTTGGCTGAGCCTGATGACCATATCTCAGGTCTGACAAATTTGACCACCGTTTCCGAGCAAACACCCGGCCAGCCCGGTGAAGATAAGTGGCGTGTGCTAGAACTGATTGTGCCTCAAGAATACTTCGACGACTTCTCGGATTTCGTCATTGGATTGACGGGACTGGGGGTGGAAGTGATCACCGAGCCGACACCCGACCAGCCGACCGGCCGCATAAGGGCCTATCTGCTTCTAAATGACGAGGCAGACAAAAATATGGACCTCCTGACGCATCGGTTGTCGGCCATCAATCGCGCCACTGCCGGAGACGGGGCTCAACTAATGGGCGCTTCCGAAATGGATGCCGAAAATTGGGCGGAGAACTGGAAACAGTACTTTACACCGGTTATCGCCGCCGGAGATTTAACCATTGTCCCGCCATGGGTCGACCCTGAAACCATGCCGGACCGCCGGGTGGTGACTATCAACCCGGGCATGGCTTTTGGAACCGGGCACCATTATACGACGCATTTATGTTTGGATGCGTTGGGAGAAATCTTGGTCGGTCCGGATTTACCCGGCCGGGCTGTGCTGGATGTCGGCTGTGGGACTGGGATTCTGGCTCTGTCTGCGGCCAGATTGGGCGGGCGGCCGTGCCTGGGAGTGGATCTGGACCCCCTGGCGATTGAGGCGGCGATGGAGAACGCCACCCTGAATAAGCTCAGTGATGCGGTCACTTTTGCCCAGGGCGGTCCTGAAAAGGTGCCGGGAATCTATGACCTGGTGCTGGCCAATTTGTTTTTAAACGAGTTGGTCAGGTTAGCCGGGATGCTGGTGGGCTTGACTAATCCGGGAGGCCGGATGGTGCTGAGCGGTTTACTGGAAGAACAAGTAACCGAGGTCATCACGGCGATGGAGGCCGCCCAGGCCACCCTGCTGGACTCCCGGTTTCTGGAAGGTTGGGCCTGCCTGATTTTTACTCGATAAGGCCGGTGGTTGGGTTGCGTGGTTCGTGTTGCGGGTTTCGGGTTGGGTTAGCCGGCCATCCCCAATTCAAGCCCGGCGACCAGCACCCCGTAACACATCACCCGCAACCATTATCTGCCGAATTCGACCCTGACATCGACCCGGCGGTTCTGCTGCTGAGATTCCGCCGCGGCCTCTTGTCTATCTGGCCTTAGCCTACCACCGATTTATGGCTTATCCGCCGATGACTTTTTCTTTTTGGGCCGAGAAGGAGACTTGGATCGTTTAGCGGGCGGCTTGGGCGGCCCCGAATCTGGATCGCCCTGGTTTGATTGAGCCTGTTTTTCCATCTCCACGAAATTGGTTACCGGGAGATGCAAGGCGGGAAACCCGGACCGCCTTGTTAGGTCAGCCAGGGCTTCCCGCAGATAGGGAAAGATGATCGCCGGACAGTTGATTTTGGCAAACTGCTGCAAGAGCTTTTCGTCGATAGTCTCGTTGAATTCGAACAAGCCAGCCACACTCAAATCGAAGTAGAAGGGATATGTAGGATGTTCCTCTTTAGATGGTGTTTTAACGGTAAGCCC
>JADFYC010000108.1 GCA_015233295.1 Deltaproteobacteria bacterium
GAAATGGTGGTTGTTTTATTTGCCGAGGTCAGGTTCCACGATAAAGCGCCAGAATTGATTCCCCGTCGGTTGTAGATATTGGTAGCCAATGTGTTGGTTCCAACACCATTGTAGATGGCTAATGAAATTCCATCGTTATTTCCCAGGGCATGGGTATTTAAGTCCAACCCGATGCTGGACAGGATACTGGCCATACCGGCACCGTCAAAGAGTTGCACCTCAGAGACGGCTGAGGTATTCAGGCCAACCCGCCGGCTGATCATGTGAAAGGATTGGGCGGCCGAATCATAAGTCACATTTACTTCATTGGCCTGGCTCCCGCCGCCTGCTATAACCGCCGCGTCCATTGCCGTCTGCAGGTCAGCGGCCAGTTTGATCATCCCGGTTTTCGTTCCTGAATAGACGTTAGTGGGCAGACTGGCCGTGTAGACCGTACTTTGGTTAACCGAAAACACTACCTTGTTATTTCCTATCCCGGCGAATGTCCCGGCCTGTATTCCAATGGAACTCAACGACATGGTCCCAAGGAAAGCTTTACGAATGTTTGTGATGATAAAATTCGCCGGCCGCAATGTGCCGTCAGCCGTGGTGGTGACAAAAGTCAACTGATGGTCCGAGCCAATCTGGGCCCGAACTCCTATCGCTTTGGTCTCCAGGGCGCTGTTTATTGTGTTGAGGACCTCACCTTCACTAAACGCCACGGTCCTGACGCTGGAGTTAGTCGACGCACCTGACAGGACGTTTTTCAATGCATTAAAGGTAATCGTGGCCGAATGTCCATTCCCAATTATGTCAAATGTCATAAATCCCGAGGCGAGGCTGAAACCGTTGTTGGCGGCCGAGGCACTTATTCTGAAGACATGCCCGTCTTCACTGTTCTGGCTGCCTATCACTGTCGTGTTAGGAGCCAACGTTCCGGCGCCGATGCCCAATGCCCCGGTTGTAGCCCCACAAACGGTAATACTAAAGTTGGCGCCAGCGGTGCTTGATAGAACCAAAAAGTCTCCGCCTGCAGGGCTGTGGTTGGCGCACCAAACAACGTTAAGATTACCGACACCCGCCGTCTGTAATGCAGTCGTAATCTCATTCTGGGGGTAAGTGCCGGCCTTGAAATTCACAATATGGTGGGTTGCAGCCGCCGAAGAAATGTCAATGGACGAATCCGCAGAGAAGTATACCGTTTGATAAGCAGAAGCGGTGCCAGCCACGCCGCACTGAAAGCCGGAGATAGTGGCGCAAATAGCCAGATCATTGCCCGCTAGGCCAGTCATAACACCTGTTTGACCGATTATTTCCGCCGCCTGCCCCTGGAGAAACTTGTAGCTGTAGGACACACTTTTGTTAAGCAGGGTGTCATCAATGCTGATCGAGGCCGTGGACAGCATGTTCCCATTGGTGTTGTTTACGCCCACCCGCATGGAATTGTGATCGGCCGCCACCGGCGTAGTCAGTTGCATAATCGTGCTTTTCCACACATCGTTGGTACCAGTGGCTGAAGCCTGGACTGTAATCCTGTAGTTGCCCTGTTGAACCTGCCCGGTAAGACTGGCGGTCAGGATGTTCGGGCTGTCGGTTGACCATATGCCGGAACCGTCTCCATTCAAGAGTTGCCGAGTGTTAAACTCAGTGCTCTGAGCGATCCGGTCTATTTCTTGTTTTAACTGATCCACTTCGCTCTGAACTTGCACCCGGTCCGAAGCCGTCAAAGTGCCGTTGGCCGCCTGGAGGGCCAGTTCCCGCATCCGTTGCAGCATGGACTGTGTTTCATTCATCGCCCCTTCAGCCAACTGCATCATCGAGATGCCGTCTTGAGCATTCATGGAAGCCCGGTTAAGGCCGTTGATCTGGGTTTGGAAACGCTCGGAAATGGCCAGACCCGAAGGGTCGTCAGCAGCGGAATTGATGCGGAGACCTGTCGATAGTCGGCCAATACTCTTAGCCAGATTTGCATTTGAAGCAGATAAAGCCGTGTAGGCAGTTAACGCAGCAGCATTGTTCATAATAGACAGGTTCATGACATATCCTCCTTGATCTCGCCATGCGGGAGAATCCTTTCTCCCCACTCTCGAAACTGGATAAACTTAATTTCTAATTGGTGTTCAGTAGGTATGGCTGCCGTCGTCCGGAAGCAATCATGCCAAACACTTAGTTAAATACATTAGAATAGCCATCATTAAACCGAATGTATTCTTGCTTTTGATTCTATTATCGTCAAATCGACAACGTTACTTTAGATTTTTCTTTATCGGTTAGAAAAAAATGTTTCTCAGATTACTCATAAAATGACCATCGATAGAAGATAACAGGTAAGATTACTTTCATTCTCGATTCAACAAATCGTTCTGGTTAGTAACGATTAAACTCTTTTCGGTCGGGACGAGTGAGTCTGACATCTTTTTTGACTTTGACAACTCGCCTTTGATTACCTTATCGTCAAACCGACAACGTTACTTTAGATTTTTTTTGAGGCTGTCAAAATTTACTTGCCTGATTACGCGTAGAAGCAGTAGAAGTCACCTTTGATAGTCAACACAGCTCTCGTTTTCCAGGCTTGAAACCGTCGGTAACGGTCGCGTTTTGTTGATTATCAGAGGGCGGTCCCAAGATGGTCTGGAACATTGGACCCGGACCATCTTGCTTTTGATTTCTTTATCGTCAAATCGACAACGATACTTTAGTTTTTATTTTTATTCAGACTTACTTTATTATTAAATAACAGCGAGAAGCATGTTGGATCGGTTCAAATCGTCAGCCGTGGATACGTTATGGACACGCATTGGCATCTTCACCATTTCAAGTGAGAATGTCAAATTTGAGCCTTCCACATCTAATTAGATTATGGTGGTTAGAGCCCCGATGGACCGGTGATGGACCGGTATCTTCAGCCCTGGCTTGAGCCGCCTGAATAAAGCTGTTATACTACTCCAACTTTTATTTTTATGGCACGATTATTGCTTGCAGGCTGTGTTGTAGGCAAAAACAATATCTCATATATCCTCTAAAAAGCATGGTCCGTTTCGGACTTTCAAACTATTGCTTTGGAGGGGACGTGAAAACAGGCGAACACGGTTTTACTGCAGATGATATTATAGAACTTAAAAAATATAGTAAAAAGCAGAAAGATGCTCGTCTCGGAAAGAGGTTTGTAGCTATGATATTACTTGCTAAAAATAATGATATTGAAGACGTAGCACATACTGTTAGCAAGAGCGTAAAAACTATCAAAAAATGGATTTCTATATACATTACTAACAGGGCTAAAGGTCTAAGTTATTTTCAATATAAACCTAAGAAATCATTTTTGACTAATGAACAAATTAACCAATTAATAGCCTGGGTAAGAGAAAGCAATCCATCAATAGTAAAAGAAGTAAGAGACTATATAATAAATGAATTTAACGTGTTTTATAACAATGAAGCTGTGCGGAAACCGGGTCACCAAACTCAACGATATAGTCATCCGATTTAGATTTCTATCATTTGGTATTGGTACCTGCTTAGGGCCTTAGTTACAGGGCTGGCCAAGTGAGCGTCTGAAGTTCTACAAAAGGGGTCGCCCCAAAATGATAGGTTTCAAAATCGGATGACTATAGCATTAATCCGCTTTAATGGGTGATCTCGATGCAACAGTCAACTAGGCGAGGAATTAGCTTAAACTTTCCCATTAGTTGAAAAGAGATGTTTTCCGGTGGATTGCTTGTCATTCTAGCCACTTCTCGTTATAACTAATAAATGTTCTTATTATTGTTGCTTCGGCAGGAATAGTTAGGATATAATACTCGGACGAATTAGACGACATTGCCGGGACCGGGACTATCACCAGGGACGGCCATATGAATACCAGAAGTCCTTAACCGGATTTTAAATAAAAAGGTATGTTGACCAAGAGCGGATGCCGAGATTCAGGCAGGTCGGCTCAACCTGCCATTCGATCTCTATTGTGGGTTCCAGGCCTTGGGGAGGCGCCAATGAACGGCTATCAGGAAAAAAAGCCTTTGATCCTAATTGTAGACGATGTTCCCATGAATCTCCAGGTATTGGGGAATACCTTAAGCCAGGAGAGCTATCAAATCGCCGTAGCCACAAATGGCCGACAGGCCTTATCCTTGACCGAGAGTGTGACACCCGACCTGATTCTACTTGATGTGGTCATGCCTGAGGTGGATGGATTTGAAGTTTGTAGAATTTTGAAGGGTGATGATCGGACTAAGGATATTCCGATAATTTTCCTAACGGCCAAAAGCGAATCTGAAGATATCGTTAAAGGCTTCGAGCTGGGCGCGGTGGATTATTTAACTAAGCCCTTTAGTACCTTGGAGCTTCTAGCCCGAGTCCGGACTCACCTGGAACTCAAAAGGTCCAAGGATAGGCAAAATGAATTAATTGCCCAGCTTAAGGATGCTCTGGCCCAGGTCAAACAACTCACCGGGTTGATCCCCATTTGTTCCCATTGTAAAAGGATACGCGATGATGCGGGATATTGGCAACAAGTGGAGGCATATATCGCCCGTTATTCCGCGGCCCAATTCAGTCACAGTATTTGTCCTGAATGTCTGGACACGTATTATCCCGAGTTTGCCGACAAAATAAAGAAACGAAATGAAAAACAGGAAGACTCAACCCCGGATTAAGTTATTATTTGATTGATCATAACTGTCCTTTTTTTGAGATGACCTGGTCGCCGGTTACTCATTGTTTCTTACGGGTTGTCTTCAATAAGTAAACAGTAACAATAGCTTTCAGACACTTTACCTCTGACCATGTCAAATATAGCTGGAATCTCAACCCATATATGGCTAAAGGGCTAGGTGAAACAATCATGAGTGACGAAGCAGTCAAAGTCTTGCTGGAGGAAGATAGCGAAGCCGATGTAATGATTATTTCAGGAATGTTAAAATCGGTCGACCAACCGTATTTTGATATTTTCGTAGTCACCACCTTGCAGGCTGCATTGAGGCACTACACGAAGAGAACTTTCATATTCTGCTCCTGGACCTGGGGCTGCCGGATTAGCGAGGGATCGAGACATTTATCCAGATGGCTAGCGTCTCATCGCTGCCCATAGTCGTTTTGACCGGATATAACGACGAAGAGCTGCCTATCGAGACACTCCGGCTGGGCGGTCAAGACTACCTGATGAAAGACCAGCTCCAGAGCCGCATCCTGATCAAAGCCATCCGTTATGCCACCGAACGGAAACGGGTCGAGCAAGAACGCCTTGAAAACTTAGAACGGGAAATTCGCTTATTAGAACAGCTTAACGCCTCTTCTTCTGCCACAGTTACTCCCCCTCATCAAGTCCCCGGTCCTTTACGCCGCCGAAATTCTGAAGAATTTGCCGAGATAACCGCCGGCTATGCTAAAATCCTGGACCTTGCGCTGGACCAAAGGGCACGTAAGGTGGCCCTTAACCTCCCTGATAGCATTCGCATTCTGGCCGAACGGCTAGGCGGCCTCATGGCCGGCCCGCGCGATATCACCGAAATCCACCTCAGCGTTTTAAAAAGTAAAATGTCTGACACGCCGCCATCTACAGGCCAGGCATATGTAGAAGAAGGACGCTTACTGGTTTTTGAGCTCATGGGCTACCTGGCCTCGTACTATCGAACCGGGTTGATTGAAGCCGGCGGCGACGAGACTCCGACCCAAACCGGATAATATAAATCACCGACCAAACTACCAACTGTAAAGATATCTGCCCAAGAAAATCGTTCAGCCAAGGGGCAAGATTCAGGTTTATGGAAGCATGTAATTGTGATATGACTATATATGACATTAAAAATCCCGGCGATTACACTGCAAATAATTAATTACAATTTTTTTTCAAAAAAACCCGTTTCAAATTTATTTTCGCCTGCCCTCTTCTTTGAACTGAAGAACGCCATGAAAGTATGGTTTCCGTTCGCTGTGAGACCTCGGCGGGACGAATGCTAACGACGAACCGAACCCTCCTGCCGGCCATAACTGCTCCGGCAAATTTGAACAGACCATAGACAAGGGTGAAATGTCGTGAACAAATAACTCCTTAAGCTTTATGTCAGGAGTGACACACCAAGATCGGAGATGGCTGTGGCTAATCTGCGACGGCTCTGCGCGGAAGAGTTACCCGGACAATTTGAGTTGGTCATCATTGATGTCCTGGAAAAGCCGCAGTTAGCCGAAGAAGACAAAATTATAGCTACGCCTACCCTGGTCAAGGAGCAGCCTCCGCCGGTTCGACGTATCATTGGAGACCTATCCAACAGCGCCAAAGTTCTTCACGGGCTTAACCTACAATCTATTCACAAGGCTAAACAGGGTGGAGGGTCTAACTGATGATCACGTTGAAAACCATTCCAGTGGTGGAGAAACTCAAAATCGGCATTCCTGGGTTCGATCAGATATCTCATGGTGGCTTACCGAAAGACAGAACAACATTAGTATCAGGAACTTCAGGGAGCGCCAAAACGGTTTTTGCCGTCCAGTTCTTGGCCTCTGGGATTCAACAGGCAGACCAACACGGCGTTTTTGTTACTTTTGAGGAATCACCCCGGGATATCTGCCAAAACATGCTGGGATTCAATTGGAACATCCAAGAATGGGAAAAACAGGGTAAATGGGCCTTTGTGGACGCCTCACCTCAGGTCGGTGAAGAAACCATTGTGGCCGGAAAATTTGATCTTGGCGCCTTGCTGGCCAGAATTAAACACGCCGTCCAAAAAGTCAACGCCAGCCGTATCTCTTTGGATTCATTGGGCGCGATCTTCACTAAATTTAATGATTCCAACACGATTCGCCGGGAGCTTTTCCGAATTGCGACAGCCCTCAAAGCCATGGGGTTGACGGCCATCATGACGGCTGAAAGGACTCAAGAATACGGAGAAGTCTCCCGATTCGGAGTCGAAGAATTCGTGGCCGATAACGTTATCGTCCTGCGCAATGTGCTTGATGAAGAAAACCGCCGCCGCACCATGGAAGTGCTTAGGTTTAGAGGTACTTCTCATCAAAAGGGAGAAATGCCCTTCACCATCGTGCCGGGGCACGGCATTATCATGATCCCGCTTTCGGCGATTGAAATAAAGCAAACGTCATCCTCGACCCGGGTCACTTCCGGAAGCCCGGAATTAGACAGAATGTGCGGGGGGGCTTTTATCGCGATTCAATTCTCCTCGTATCCGGGGCCACCGGCACCGGTAAGACGTTGACCACCGCCCAGTTTATCCAGGGCGGCTATCAAATCGGGGATCGAACCCTTTTGTTCGCCTTTGAGGAAAGCCGGGAACAGATGTTCCGGAATGCCGGAGGTTGGGGGATTAACTTTGAAGAAATGGAACGAGCCAATATGCTTAAAGTGGTCTCGTTATATCCGGAAGTACTGGGGTTGGAAGACCATCTCATCACCATGCGGGAAGTTATCGATTCTTTTAAGCCCGGCCGGATTACGAGTTCAACGAGCAACATTTCCGGGATGTGCATTCAATCTGATGACAAACCAGAAATCACTCCAGGCAAATGCGTTCAGTTAAAAATACAGGACACGGCGTCATCCACCGGCTTGGATCCGGTGGGCATACCCGCGACCGTTAGAGCAAGAAGGACATAGGCCGTTATTTCCGGGTCTGCCGAACCTGACGGTCCCGATCCGAATCCGCCGTTGATGCCTTTTTTACTTCGCGTCATCCACTCGATGCCCTGCGCCACGATGGGGTCGGATGACGGTAGTCCTGCAGAGCAAAGGGCGTTAACCGCCCATGCCGTCGCCACAGATAAGGATTCGCCGCCTTTGGGGATACTCCACCCGCCGTCTTTGTTCCGGACGGTCATGAGGTTCTCCAAGGCCCGCTTAATGGGTTGTTCATCCGCCTTCATTCCAGTGGCCAGAAAAGCTTTAACGGCTATGGCCGTGTAATGCGATAAAGATGGCCCCTGGCCCTTAATCCTGGGAAAACCACCGTCACTCTGCTGACATTGTTTCAGCCAGGCCACGGCCCGGGACACAGATTGCTTGCCGGTATCCAGTTGAGCCAGGGCAATGACGGCAAAAGCCGTATGGGCGGAATTGTTGTTCCAACTACCGTCGTTTTTCTGATCAGTCAGGAGAAATGATTTTCCGTTTCGCACCGCATCGCTGTTGCCCAGGCCGCAAAGAGCCAGAGCCTGAATCGCCCAAGACGTGGTTTCGGCTTCACTCGCGGACGACTCCATGACCCGCGGCCATCCCCCGTCTTTACCTTGAGCCTTCAAAATATATCCGACCGCTTTATTGATAGTTTCACGAACATCGTTTTTGGCCGCAGCCGGAGCGATAAACACGGCCAGGGTCAGGGTGATCATGATTAGGGCGGTCAAACCGCTTTTCCTGGTTTTCATAGTTGGCTCCTTAAGACTTGAAGAGAACCGGCCACTATGGGCCGATTGCTTACGGAGAAAGGATTTTGTCGCGCTCGGGATTATCAGTCTCGGGCCATTTTTAGTTTAACACAGCCGATGGTTACTTGTTGTCAATCAATCTGACCGAGCATTGGTTGGTTTCGGTGATACCTTGGGAGATGACCAGATCTTTTCCTATTCTTCGTCCATCTTCTAAAACCGTTCGATCATAGCCGGCCGTTCTCCTGGATGACTTGACAATATGAGGATATCTACGGGTGGCATAGGCCAAAAGCAATGGATCCTCGATCTTGACTAAGCCACGTTCACCGTTCAATCCCCCTTTGATTTGTTCTTTCGTCTGTAACTTGGATCGAAACCCCTCAACGATACCCACGGCAAAGTCTGATTCGCGATGGCGGTTCAATCCCTTGCCTTGATTATATTGACGCCATTGGGATCTGATGAAATGATACACGAAATCATGTACATAGCCGGCAATTTTTACATTTTCCGGGGTCCCGCTGATTTCCAGGACTCTTCCTATTTTGCCCTTCTCCAGGACGTAGCTGGCCGCCCAAAGACAGTAGATGAAGTAGAAGTCTTGCAGCAGATGAGCCAGCCGATAGTCTTCACGGCGATGGCGTAGAGCTGGTTGGCCCACAAAAATTGTTACAAAATTTCGGGAACTCCGGTGAGACAGCAGATCTAAGTTATACCTGGTCAAGAGTTCATGGGCCTTGGCCATGGCTGATTCGGCTTCGTGTCGGTTTCGGCTCTCGGCCAGGGCCATGAGCTTTTTTACCCTGACCATGATTTTGTCCTCCGGGCTTGATGGTTCCGATTCGGCCCGGCCATCCAGCGGCTGGTATCTTTCCGAAGCCTTGGGGTCAGCCTGGAGTAATAGGCAGGCCCGGTGGAAGGTGGGACCATGAGGAGGTTCATCGTACTTGCCCAGCACCTCTTCGGTCAACTGGTGGGCCATTTCATGCCGTAATACCTCACGCACGGCTTCCCACGAATGATTGAACACAAGATTCCGGTTTAAGCAAATCTCACGCTTCGCCCCAGACCAGTGTCCCCATTTATGGTTCATATCTTTAAGGCTGAACAGCGGTCTACGCATCAACCCCTGGTAGGTCTTGGGGAGGGCCCATTGGGCGACATCCCATTCACAGGCAAGCCCGTGGAGAACGCGTTGTTCCAGTTGTTCTTGAAAGTATATTTTATTTTCTGCTTTTGTTTCCATCCCTGGTTCTTTATAATAAATCGATTATGGTAGAGAACGGCGGCGCTTCGGACGTCGTTTGACTTCGGCTTTCAGCCTGAACCAAATGCCGGTATACTGCCCCGGCCGGTTCCGGACCATTGAAATTGCTAGACGGACCTGGCATTGTATGAGATATGATAACGAATTTTATACCGGAGAGACAAGGCCGTGTCAATCACCTAATTCTGATGATAACCTTTTATCTAAGGCCTCAACTAATATTTCTTTGTCGCCGACCCGGCTAAGTCTATGATCAACCCGCGACGATTAACCGGTAACAGAGTGGTAGGAATTGACCGGTAATCCCGGTTTGTTCCATTCATAATCTAAGAAATACCACAGGGTTAACTATATACCTGCCTTCTGTTTTTTTATTGTACTTTCCACTCTTTTGCGCGATAAAATACTATCCAAGGCTTTTCTCCAGTCCAGGCCGGATATGATTTGATTATCGCCTGGTTTGGGCGGAT
>JADFYC010000109.1 GCA_015233295.1 Deltaproteobacteria bacterium
TTGTATATTGAGAGCTATTATACTATATAATATCATATAATACAACAAAAAAGCAGGACTAATATGGCATATTTTGGGTATGCACTAAGTTAAGAAAAAACCTCTCGAAGAGTTTTGCAAGAGGCTCACCCTATTATGATATCGAGACTGTCCCTGTTTGTCAAGCCGGAAACCCGTGGGCTATTTGACCTTTTCTTCTCTGGTGTCCAGATTTTTCTTGACCTCCTCGACCTTGTTCCGAAATTCTTCGGTGACTACGTCGGCTTCATCCACGCTGGTGATAACATGGGGCGTAATCATAAGTAAAAGTTCGGTTTTGTCGATCTTCTCGTCCCGGTAGCCAAACATAAACCCAATCACCGGAATCTTGGAGAGGAAGGGGACGCCATTTCGGTTTCGGGATCCCTCTTGCCTGATCAGTCCGCCGATGACCACAGCCTGGCCATCTTGAACCGTCAGAGTGGTGGTGGCCACTCTCTTGGAGAAAACCGGCGAATCGATGCCCTTAATGGTGGTGTTGGTATCCAAGGCGCTGACCTCCTGATTGATATCCAGCTTGACCAACCCCCGGTCGTTAATGTGCGGTGTCACAGTCAAGATGATGCCGGTGTCCCGGTACTGAACCGACTGATCCCGCGTCGTCTGGGCGGCCACGGTCCCGGTTGTGACCGACTGAGACGACAGGAAGGGTACTTCCTGGCTGACATCGATCTTAGCCTCCTGGTTATCCGAGGCGATAACGTGCGGAGAAGATAAGATATTGACTTTGTTTTCCTGAGCCGCCGCCCGCAAAGCCGAAGTAAATTCGTTGACCCGGTTAATGGTATAAACCAGGCCGGTGGCAGTGGATCCGACGGCGTCGGCGCCTCCGGTAATGCCGATCTGAGACCCAGGGCCCTGCGCCCCAAATTTAGACCATTGGAAACCCAGTTGCATCGAATCGGTGAGAGAAATCTCGGCAATCAGCATCTCGATCAACACCTGGCGGGGATAGATATCCAGTTCCCGAATCGTCTCCAAAATCGACCTGTAATCCTTGGGGATGGCCCGAATCAGGATAGTGTTGGTGACATCATCGGACACGACGTTGACCTCATCGGTCAAGAAAAGGTTTCCGGATTCCGGCGCGCCTTTGGTCTTGGCGTCTTTGGCCAAAGAGGTCTTTCCCGTCTGCCTCGTTGAGGTAGACCGGAGGTTGTCGGTTCTCGTGGCCGGCGCAGCAGGCGTTTCCGGCTTCTTGGCCACGGCTTTTCTCTCTTCTTTGCCTTTAGTTGAGGCGTAGACTTCCCGTAGGACGCTGATGATGTCCCCAGCCTTGGAATTTTGAACCCGGTAGACAAACACCTTCTGCTCAGACCGTTTGGCCACCTCATCCAACGACTCCAGGAGTTTCTCCACCTTGCCGAAAATCTCCGGCATACTGCTGATGACCAGAATGGAATTGAGCCGGGCCACCGGGATAAAATTGAGGATTACGGCTTTAGTCTTATCCATTTCCGGGAAAGAGTCCTTGAGTTGCTTGGCCAGATCTTCCACGTCGGCGTTTTCTAAATGATATAGATTGAACTGGACGCGATTAAAGACAGCCACATCTAAAGACTCCACCATGGCCAGGACCCGTTTAACGTTGGGTCCAAAATCGGACACCAATAAGGTGTTGGATACTCCCACATCATAGACCTGACCGGCATCGGACAAGAACGGCTTAATCAGTTTAACCGCCTCACCCGCTGGAAGATATTGCAGAGGCATAATTTGAATGACCAGTTCGTGCTTGGGAATAGGCCGCCCATCCCGGTCCAAAACGTTCCGATAGTCGATCTTCTTCTGCGCCTCCTTAACCGGCACGATTTCATAGACTCCGTTGTCGGGAATAGCGGCGACACCGTTTATTTCCAGTATCCGGTTAAATATTTCGAAAATATCCTTACGGTTAAGATTGTGATAAGTGTGAATGGTGACGGTGCCTTTGACCCGGGGATCAACGATGATATTAATCCCCAGGACACTGCCGATGGTGTTGATTACTTCTACTAAGTCGGCGTTATCAAAGTTAAACACGACGTCATCAGCCGTTCTTTTACCGGCCGGGACCTTGGCCGCGTCCTCGCCCGGGGTCTCCCGTTTGATAGTTTGGGGCCGGCCGCCTTTAATCCGGGTTTCGCTCGGAATGAGCACCTCTGTGCCCTTTTTTCGGCCCATCGTGTAATCCTTGCCGACCTGGCCGTCGGGCGAGGGATACTTGGGAGCCCGGTCAGAAGCCCGGCTACCTTCTTTCCCCGAGGGAGCGGTCTGTTCCGGCCTGGCCGGGAGCCGTTCCGACGATTTGGTCTCGACCCCAGGGGAGGCACAACCCATCAGGAAGAAGAACAATACGGCCCAGGTGGCGCGGTACTTCAGCCGGTACAGCGGGCCGCGTTTTTGTAACACGTCCAGCCTGTTATCGTCTTTTATGTTCAATTATAGCTCCTTGAGGCTGTGGTTGGGAAGCACTTTGACCCATTGGGAGATTAGGTGCTATGGCGCCCGGCGGCTGCATCGGCATACCGGGAGGTTGAGATTGAGGCCCTCCCGTGGACGGCGGTTGCGGCGCCCCTGGAGGTGATGGTTGGTATCCCCCGGGAGGCTGGCTCGAGACCGGCATCTCGGTTCTGCCGCCTGATCTTTTCTTGGGATTAAGCGGGTCCATCAATGGGACCACATATTCTTGTTCTCCAAGATCAAGGACGAGACGGTCGACCTTGATCTCTTTGACCCTAAAATCGTTAATGGTCTCCCCGGCTCGGACGCGGGCCCGGACGGGCTGGCTTTTTTGGGGCGTCCGAGGCATTTGGCCCTGGACAACCGTGGGGAATTTTCCCATTTGCGTCCCTGGAGCGGTCGATGGAGCTTCCGGCAGGGGAGTGTATTCAATCAGCGCCTCCCGGTATCTCCCGATGACGGTAACTCCATACAATACGACCCCGGGGTCGGATATTTTCCGGCCAATTAGTGCCGGTCCCTGCGGCGAAACGGGGGCAGGTATCGCATTTTCTCTCTCAGCTTTCCGTTCAGCCCGAAAAAGAGTCTTGGACACCACATTGTCATATTGATCTTTTCCTTTGAGTCCCAGGGAGGAAGCCTGCCCGACGGCGTCAACTCCCGGCAATGTCTTTTCGCCCGTCCTGGCCTGGGTTGAGGTGGTAGTCGGTCTTTGGGTCAACTGGCGATAGGCATTCACGCCCAACCAAACGACAATGGCCAGTAGAATAAGATTAACGAGAAGTAGACGTAGTTTCATGTCTTAGCTTTTGACGAACCCCGCTACAGTGAGGTTGACATCAACGTTATTAACGTTGCCGTAACTCAGTGACTGAAAACGGACTTCCGGGATGGTGAGCATTTTGGGGTTCGTGGATATGTCGTATAAAATATCTTTTAGTGACCAGATAGTCGTGGTAAAGTTTATATTTATTTTTATTTCCTGGTAGCTCCCCTGGGTACTCTCTTTGGTCTGGGGGATAACCCGGGTTTGCTTGATACTGGTCTGGTATTTATCGCAAATCTCCTGGAGAATCTTTTGAATTTCGGCAGCCACGATAGGCGCTCGGTCAGATTTGAACATGCGTGATTCGTAATGGTTAAGTTCTTGACGGAGGCCGGCCAGTTCCCGGTCGAGGGCCGCTTCTTTAGCGATGGTATCCTGGTAGCGTTGAATCGTAATCTCGGTGACGGCAATCTGGTCCTTTACCTGGCGGTAATCGCTGAGCAAAGGTTTGATACCCTGGGTGAAAAACAGATAAACAAATAGGGCCGACAGGGCCAGGCCCAAGGCTTTCTTATCCCGGGCCGCCAACTTAGGTAGACGAAAGCGGGCCAGATACTTTCTGAGAGGCTCTAGAGATTTCACTTCCGCTCCATGGTCATTCTAAACATCTCCGTCCCTTGAGGTGTTTTGTTGACTGGAGAGGCAAAATTAGCGTTCTGGAACAAGACGGATTTCTCCAAAATGGGCAACAAGGCCGAGGCCGCGGCTGATTGGCCCTCAACACTGATCGTGTCGCCCTTGAGCTCAATTAGCCGTAGCCAGGTATTATCGGGAACAAGAGTCGTCAGCTCCGACAGAACGATGAGCGCATGGGTATCCGGGAATTTTTTTAGGGCCTTGGCGCTCTCTTTTAATTTCCGAATTTCAGATGATTTTTTTTCAATTTGTTCCACCTGCGGTTTAAGTTTATCTTTTTTGGCCGTAAGTTCCTTGAACTTGCCGCGATCGATGATGACCGGACTGATCAAGTACGCCCCCAGGGCCAAAAGGAGAATGGCCAGGTTGACATAAGTAAATTTAAGCAGCCATTTCTTTTCCTTGGGGCGGTCAGCCACCGGAATGAAGTTGAATCCGGCCGCCGTCTTTTGCTTGCCTTCCAGAGCCGCACCCACGGCCAGCCACAGTAACCCCCTTTCTCTGGGGGGGATGTTCTCCAGAGTACAGGTCGGTGGCATCTCCGCGGCCGGATCTTTGAGGTTGAAATAGAGTGAGGCTTCAGCCTGAAAATCCCTGACAAAGTGATCAATATCGGCGTTTGATCCGATAAAGGTGAGATTAGGGTATTGGTCTTCTTCGGATAGGGGCTGTTTGACATAGGTGGAAAAGAGCGACGAGGCCGCATGAACTGCTTCCTTGGGCCCGGAAAAGTCTTGGTCTTGATGCAGGTATTGAGAGGCTATGAATCCGCGACCGTTGAGTAAGACCAGGTCTATCCCCGTTCCAACATGAAGGGCCACCATGAGGGGAGCTAATTCGGGGTCTCCGGCCCAAGAAGAGAACAGGTTGGTCAAAGACGTCTCGGCCGGAAAAATTGAGGTGAGGGTCAATCCCAGTCTAGCCAGTATCTCGAGGTACCGGCTATAAACCTTGCGTTTAATGCAAGTCAACAAGACCCTGATAAACCCGTTGTCTTCTTCCGGCCCCAAGACGCGGTAGTCATAGCATAAGTCAATTCCATCGAAAGGAAAATAATTCTCCACCTCGTAAGCAATCACCTGGGCCAGATTGGCCAGAGTGGCGGCCGGGAGGGTTATTTCCTTAAAGAGGACCTCTTGATGGGACAAAGATAAGTAAACACCAGATAGCTCTGAAGAAAAGCCACCCAGGAACTCCTTTAGCTGTTCCGAAAGGAAGATGGAAGATTCCTCATCACTTTTTCCCTCAATTAGGAAAACGGCTGTTTTCTTAACCCCAGGCTTTTTGCTGGAGCCGGTGAGCAACACCGCAGCCAGGGCCTTGCCGTCGACAGCCAATCCGAGGGTAATGTTAAGTGAAATGAGACTCTTCATATAATCAACAGGCTCCGATCAAAAATTCTCTGCGTCCCATACGTCTTGCTTTTTATCCCGCCTTATCCTCAACCGACGAAATCAGTCCATTTCAAAACTGTGGCCGGATTTTTTTTGTCAGTGAGATTGACATTGGCGACAAAGCGGATCTTGCGGCAAACACCTTTCTTGTCATACCAGGCATGAACATCAATGGTAAAAGTATTATCCGAGCCTTTACCAAACGCCAGGGTTCTCTGGTTCCGCTCAAAAATGTGCTGCATCCCCAGTGGGGCCAAGTCACCTGATCCCCTAAACTCCCGTAGCTGCCGCTGAGCGACGATCCTCTGCGCCTGTTCCGGAGTGACCCCTTCTAAGGACATCAAGACAGACAAAGGGGCATAATTGATGTTCACCTGACCTCGGTTCCGGATATTATAAACCGTAAACACCTGGGCCAGACCATACCGCAACTTGCCCTGCTCTTCCGGTAGGGATCCCTGGGGCCTGGCTACTGTGCCGGCCGGACCGGCAGCTTGATTCCAGGCGCAATCCCCTTCCTGCCCAAAAAGAATCTCTTCCGTCACCCCTCGGACCAACAACAATTCCTCGACGGAATCAAGCATGGCGTGTTTGGCCCGATAGGGCTGAGGAAGGGACAGGTAGTATTCATCGTTAGCCCCTGAGGTCCGATGGAGATTGCCGGAATCCTTCCAGTCCAGGATGGAATCGGTTATAGTGTTTACAGTCTCTTCATCAAGACCGCTATTCCTGACCGCCTGGCGAAGCAACTCCGGAGGGGCGTAGTTGACGTCTATTTTACCTGATTCAGGGACGATTCTGACCGCGACAGTCCCCCCGCCCAATTGAAATGTGTTCCAATTTCCCTGGATATCCCACATGTCGAAGGTGGCCTGGGTCTCCTCTGTGGCCTGCTGTTGACTTTCAAACCTAAGTCTGGACAGCAGCTTGGCCAGGCTCAATTCGCACCCTGCCCTGGCCAGGTAATACGCCCTGGCGTCATCTAAATGGTTCTTGCAGACCCGGGTCTCCAACCGCATATCTCCGGCAAACTGCAAAACCAGGATGGACAGTAAGGCCACCACCCAGAGAATCAGGACCAGGGCAAAGCCCGAGGCTGACTGAGGAAAACGGCCTTTGATATCACGATATCCGGGCATAGACAAGCCGATAAGATAAAAATATAGATAATTCCACTGGTTATCTCAGGAAAGGATTGGTCCCACCGCCGGCCGAGAACTGCTTGGAGGTAGTCGACATAATCTGGATGTTCAGTTCCCTTTCTTTTTCCAACTGACCTTTTTCGCCAATCATGGTGTAGGAGATGAGCACATCCCGCGGAGTCGTGAGGCTTTTGGTCTCATCCCAAAATGAAGACCATTCTTCATCCGGGGACGGCTGCCCCGGGAGGCCGCCCGGTTTAGGGTCGCCGCGATAAGAAAAGCTGAAATCCGCCAGGCCGGTCAAGGCCGGAAAGAAGTCTTCTTCAAGCAATTCTTCTTCAAGTATCTGGGGGTCGGTGAGCAGGGACTCATAGATTTTCAGGGTTCGTCCTTTGCCGCCCCCAGCATCAAATAGTTTATAACAGACCTGGATCAATCCGGTCCGGTTGCCGTTGGTCAAGGAAAAGGTGGAAATAAACCTGACACTGTCTTGTTCACCCCTAAAAAAAGGGTTACGGCCTTTGGTCAGGAGCAGCGGCTGGGCGTGGGCGGATCGGATTTGCCGGGCTAGCAGGGTCAAGGCGATGGACTCCTGGGTTATGTTATCAATAGCCTTCTCCCCCTTCTCCCACGCTCTGAAGCCAACCGACATGGAGCCGAAGATAATGGCCAGCATCATGGCGATGATGGTCAAGGACAAGAGGACTTCAATTAGGGTAAAGCCGGGTAGACTGTGTTTCCGGGCAACCGTCACCTGGTCATCACCTCCGATGCCTGGAGCACGTTTTTGAGCGTAACCACTTGCACCTGCCGCCGGTCATCCTTGGTTCCCCAGGATACTGTTACGGTTATCCGATAAACCGTCAAGTAAGGCACCAGACTGACTTCAGGGTCAAATCCTTCCCAGGGAGCCACTTCCATCCGGTAGAAGAACCCATCTTTCTCGTCTTCGGCGACATTAGGCCCAATTTCAATTGGTGATTGCAGTATCTTGGCCGTATACTCATCCGCTGCGTCCACTGCCCGCGAGTATTCACTGGCCAGGGTCACATTCCTTAGCCCCCCGGAAAAGAGCTGCATGATGGTGGTCAAAGCGATACTCATGATGATCAGGGCCGCCATGACTTCCATTAAGGTGAAGCCGGCCCCCGTCCATCCGGCTATGCGCCCGACTGCCGGTTTATGATCAGGAAACCTCATGTCCTTCAAGAACCCTTACCCGCCCAGAGATGGGGTCGACATCAATGTACCCACGGCGGTCATCCTTATCAACAAACATTAATCGGACGCCGCTGGAATTGCCCCAGGGAAAAAAAGTAATGGCCACGTCCGGACTCCTGGAGTTTTTATTGGATCGGCCGGAGCGTGACCTTTCTTCTCTTTCCACCTTAACCTCTTCGGGCAACGTTAAAAGGGGCGGACTGCTTTTCTCATTTAACTCAGGTGCGGTTGAACCCCGCTCTGGGCCATAAATGGCAAACGTCCCCTCGATCAAGGCCACGTCCACTTTACACGGGCGTCCTTGTTCGATAGCCCGGACTCTGGCCTGACGGAGAAATGCCGCTACCTTCCGGACCGCGGCCTGAAACCTGGCCTGATCAATGGCCGAGGCCAGCCGCGGGACGATCAAGAGGGCGCCGATGGAAATAATAATCAAGACTATGATCGTCTCCAGCAGAGTGAACCCGCGGGCATCAATCCTTAATGCCCTTCCAGCTAGTGATGTCCTTATCATTTCCTTCTCCGCCCGGGGCGTGGTCGGCGCCATAGGACATTATGTCGAAATCTCCATGGTCACCGGGTGATTTATAAACATAATCACCATCCCAAGGGTCCTTGGGGAGTTCTTTAGGCAGGTAAGGACCTCTCCAGCAGTCGGTGCCTGACGGCTTCTCCCGCAGAGTTTTAAGGCCCTGGTCGGTCGTGGGGTATTTGCCGCAGTCCAACCGAAAGGCGTCCAGGGCGGTACCAAACATCTCAATCTGGGCCTTGGCCGCCTGCTGCCTGGCCGTATCCACTTTGGTGAAAAGTTTCGGGGCAACCAGAGAGGCCAACAGACCCATAATAATCATCACGACCAAAAGTTCGATCAGCGTAAAACCGGCCTGCCCGGCGCCGGCAGGCAATGCTATTTTCTTCATGTTTGTTTCCTCTGATATGGTTTAACGATTAAATCAAGTTGGATATCCAAAATAAATTTGGCCTTTTACAAAAGTAACGTTCACTCGACATTGATAGGTGGATTAATCGTGATCAGAGAGAACAAATCCCCTCTGGTCATCGTCCCTCACTTTGATTTAGAAGGCCATTTCGTTAATGCTAAAGATTCCGAGGAGCATGGAGATAACCACGGCGCCGATAACCACGGCCATAACCAGGATCATGGCCGGCTCCAACAGAGAGATAACCCGCTTGACCATGTTCTTGATTTCCAGATCGTAGGTGTCGGCAACCTTGAGCAACATTTCGTCTAACTGGCCGGTTTCTTCACCCACTCGGATCATGTGCAGGGCCAGAGGGGGGAACAGTTTCTCGGCCACCAAGGGAGCAGATATGCCCTCTCCCTCTTTGAGGCTAAAACTAACTTGACTCAGAGACTTAGCCATAATTCGATTGGTCACGATTTCTCGCACGATGTTCAAAGCAGATAAAATGGGCACACCGCTCTTGATCAATGTGCCCAGGGTCCGGGCAAACCGGGCCGTCTCTATTCGTCTGATCAGCTCCCCGAAGATAGGCAGTTTCAGCTTCAACCCATCCCAGTTATTACGCCCGATTTCACTCTTGGTATAAGCCTTAAACATAAGAAAAGCCCCCACCATCACCGCTATCACCAGCCACCAGTAGTTGGTCACTATGTCGCATAAGGATAATAACACCTGGGTCGGGACAGGGATACTCTTCGACGAACCTTTGAAAATGACGGCAAATTTGGGAATAACAAAAGTCACTAAAATGATGATGGACACGCCGCCCATGCCGCTGAGCAACAAAGGATAGATCATGGCTGAGACGACGGTGCTCTTGAGTTCCTGGATTCTTTCAAGGTATTCACCCAACCGGGAAAGAATCGGGGCCAACACGCCCCCAGCCTCACCGGCCTTGATCATGTTCACGTAAAGCTTCGGAAACAACTTGGGGTGCGGCGCCATAGCATCAGCCAGGGATTTGCCACCTTCAACGCCTTCAATGACTTCCGCCAGTACCGCTTTAAAGACCTTTTTAGGGGTTATTTCATAGAGGATGGTCAGGCACCTGTCCAGAGGTAGGCCGGCATTGACCAGGGTCATCAGTTCCTGAGTGAAGATCAACTGGTCCTGGACGTTGATTCGATGGAACAGATTACCCAAACCCAGCGACCGGCCACCGCCCACACCGCTGGAGGATTGATTGATCTGCATTGGGATGAGACCTTGGGCCTGAATCTGAGACACCGCGGCCTGCTCCTAGTCGGCCTGGAGGCTTCCCTCGATGATTTTCCCTGCCCGATCTGTGGCTTTATATTCAAATACAGCCATATCAACTAGTTCCAGCCCTTCCGGTCATACCGCGGCCCTGGGCCGGGTTGAACAGATGATTCGACCGCCGTC
>JADFYC010000010.1 GCA_015233295.1 Deltaproteobacteria bacterium
GGATCGAGATAGGACGGAAAAGGACCGAATCACCGCCCAGGATGATTCAGCCAGAAAACAAGACCAGCAGCAGAAAGTCTCTTTTGAACGGCAAAAAACGCAGCAAGAGCAGGCCGTAAGTAAAACGGAAGAACAATCTGCCCAGACGACGACGCAACAACGAACGCGCACCGAGAGAGATAGTCAGGAGCAGGAAGCCCGGAATAGGGCTTTGAACGAGCGAAGAGTGGGTAACCGCATCAACATAGTGGCCTAGGTTTAGATCGAAATTGCTCTGCTATTTCGTCGGCCCAAACAGAAGGGAGTCGGGCGATGGCCATAGAAATCCCACAACTTCAAAATATTTTGAAGGTGTATAACAAGCAGCTTCGGGTCATGCGGTTTAATGAGGCCAAAGGGAAGAGTGCAACGCCTCAGGGCCAGCGTGATTCAGTGTCAATCTCGTCGGAAGGCAAACGCCTCCAACAGGCCGCTAACACCCCATCCGGCCCGGGCCATGAAGTTGAAAAAGATCAGGTCTGAGCCGGAATCAAGGTGAGCGGCTCTCCATCAATTGATAAAAAAGAAGTGGATCCTCTGGAATGGACGAACCTGCCGTCGGTCGCAAAATAGACCTCAGTGTGCCGGACTAATATAGTTTAAGCTGATTTAATGGTATGTTATGCCTTTGATTGCAAAAAAAATTTGACTTCCGGTTTGGGTACCTTTAGAATAATACAAAAATAGTAGAAATTGATGTTTCGCTGAAGGGCAAACTATCCGAAAGGATGGGACGCAAAACTTCCGACCTACGTTCTCCGAGCTGGAGAATATGGTAGCGGGGCTGCTAAGTGAAGTGAAGCTTTGCGCCCGCTTTTTAATCAGAAGCGGGTTTTTTTGTTGTACCTTCAGCCCCTGACTGACTAATAACTAAACTGAGTAAGGAGGCTTGAGCATGAAGTCACAACGCCGCGTCATCATTTTTGGGGTTATCCTTTGTTCCATGTGGCTGATGGCGCAGCCGGCCGTCTACGCCCAGGAGCGAGAGTCGGTCAGTCGGGCGATCAATCAACTCAACCAAGAAATTCAGGCTGCTGGTGGCAGATGGGAAGCTGGAGATCACCCCATGGCCAGGCTCTCCTATGACGAACTTAAGAGCTATACCGGTTTGCTCCTACCTGAAGGGGTTCAGCCCGGTGAGGAGTCCCCCTCGTTGGCAGACAGAGCAGCTACCCTCCCGGCCGCCCTGGATTGGCGCAATAACAACGGCAACTACGTGACCACGCCTAAACAACAAGGGAGCTGTGGCTCGTGTTATATTTTCAGTTCCGTTGCCGCCTTGGAATCCAAGACCCTTATAGCCCTGAAGACGCCGGGGGTAGCCCTGGATCTTTCGGAACAAATTCCCTTGTCCTGCTGTCCCACCTGTGGCAATTGTACCCAGGGTGGTTATGTGGATTATGTCCTCGGCTTTTTCAAACAGCAGGGTGACGCGTCGGATTCCTGTCTGCTGTATACGGGCAACGATAAAGTTACCTGTGACAAAGCCTGCCCCAACTGGACTGCCGGCGCCTATAAGTTGGCCGGTTATACGGTCCAAGTCGCTTCCACCAATCTCGACACAACCATTGCCGGCGTCAAAAATGCTCTCAACTCTTCCGGGCCGATTATTGCCTCCATGGCCGTATACGAAGATTTCCCCAAATATAGTAAAGGTGTTTACTCTTATACCTCCGGTCGACTCCTGGGCTATCATGCCATATTGATCGTCGGATATGACGATTCGCAGCAAGCTCTGATCGTAAAAAACAGTTGGGGCACAGCCTGGGGAGAAAGCGGGTTTTTTAGAATCGCCTATAGCCAGTGTGCGACGACTTCTCTCACCCAGTTTGCCTATTTCACCTGGGTGTTAGGAAATGCTATTCTACCGGCGTCTCCCACCCCGACCCCCACGCCCCAAAATGTCACCTTAACCGTGAGCGTCAGTCCCTCCGGGGCCGGCCAGATCACCGAACCGGTTAATAAGACCATCTCCTGCACCGGGACATGCACCAAGCAATTCCCTAAAGGGACGACGGTGCAACTTTCTGCCCAGCCGGTGGCCGGGAAAACCTTTAAGGATTGGCAGGGACCGGTCGCGTCGAAGAGTGGCTCTAATGCCACAGTGACCATGGACGGCGACAAGACCATTACCGCCCTTTTTGATGACGTCAAACCCACTCTGACCATTACCCTTGACCCGATCAATTCCGGAACCGTCACCGGGACGGGCGGCATCATCGTTAAAACATCGGGAACCTATACCTTCACTAAAGGGGCCCAGGTCACTCTGACCGCCACTCCCAACCAGGACTATCTACTCAAAGGCTGGGTGGGAACAACCTCGGGCGGAGCCGTCACCACCCTTCCCGTGGTGATGGATACGAATCAAACGATCACCGTGCAGTTCGCCAAAAAGGGATCAGTAACCGTCAAGACCAACATTGCCACCAACTTCTCCGTCACCGAAAAAACGGCTGCCGGCACCAAGACAACCAATGTAGTCAATAACACCGTTTATTCCAACACTCAGGCCTGGCCGGGGGATTATAGCGTGACCTTCCTCCCCAAAACGGGGTACAACCTGCCCGCACCCAGCACGCTCACAGCCACCCTAACCAGCGGCGGTCAATTGACCTTTACCGGGACCTATGCCGTCCAGAAAAAGGCGAACGGCGACGATAGCAATGAGTACGGCGACTCCTCCGTTGTCTCTATCGCCCAAGAATGTAATTGTCCACCGGAGTATGTGGGCTTAGAAGACTGCCGGTACACCGACCGGAATGGCGTTCTGTATCCCGCAAGCTGGACTTGCGTACCGGCCGATCCCCAGGGGCAGAAAATGGCCGTGATGTATCACTGGATATTTGGGAAAGACAATGTCTCGGATGGCGATATATCCAGTCAATGGGCCATGCTGAGTGTCAATATCAAGCCCCGCGATCCGGATTTGAGAACCTGGCTGGCCCCGTTGAGCATGTTCGGCCCGGCCTATGGCACTACCTACACTTTGACCAATGGTCAGGTCCAAACTTATGTTCCCAATCAACCCGACCAAGCGCCGTTCACTCTGGAACCCGGAAAAGGTTACTACATTGAATTACCCGGCAGTTTTGGTCAGCCCATGCCTCTGATCGTTACCGGGGAAAAGCTGAGCCTGACCAATATTAACTTGACTAAGGGCCTAAACTTCGTCGGATTCAATGGGCCGCTGGAAATGCCCATCGATAGCGCCATTCAATCAATTGCCGCCGTTTGTACCAAGGTTTCCACCCTGGTTGATGGTAATTGGCTAACTTATGTTCCAGGCGGGCAGGGCAACACGCTGCTGTCCATGACCCCCGGCGAGGCTTATTTGGTTGAAGTCTCGGCCGATGCCGTTCTCTCGTTACCGGAAAACAACTAACCAAACCGGGTCGGCGGTCAGCCCTCATCTGACTACCTACGGCTGACGGCCTACCAAACCAGCATCCGTGGTGACGTCCCTCCGACGCCTGGCCACGGGTGCTCTTTTTTTGTTTCACATCTGGTCGATGGCCGATTTTGATGAGAGATCGTCACGAGGGAATTCCCATTTTTGTCTGAGGAGCGCCGCTAAATAAATTTGCGATTGATATTTTGATTCGGAACGGGACAATAATGGTTCATTTTCGCGGAGTAATTTGCTATAATAAAGGCAGAATTTAACAAGGAGACATTATGGGGATTTTCACTATTGAATATTCGGATGACATGGTAGCGGCGGCCATAAAGGTTTTTTTGGAGACCTTGCCTCCGCAATCCGTCAGGTCGGTCAGGATTTTTCCGGAATTACCGCAAGAATGGGATCATATTCCATATGCTTCGGATGAAGAACAAAAGGAAATTGAGGAGGAATTAAAGGACCCTGAATGTCATATCCTATCTTCAGAAGAGATTGTGACTATTAAAATATGAATGATTCTAAATGAAGAATTCAGTATTCTAAAAAAGCAGATAAGTTTTTGGCCAAGAATTCGGCCGCGATCAGGAAGGATGATGTGCGAAACTCGATTGTTTCGGCTGTAAAGAAAATTTTAAAGATAGAGGATAACCATATCGATGTCATTCAGTTAAATGGTGCTTTAAGAGGTAGCTGTAGAATTAGGACAGGGAAAATACGTATTGTTTTTGAACTCATCCTGGAAGAAGCCTATGTTGCTTTCGTTGACAATGTTTCTTTCAGGAAAGATGCTTACAGATAGTTCATACGCGAATTACATTCCTGGTTCCTTTTTCAACTTAAGGGCTGGTATGAAAAAAGAGCAGGCAGGCGGCAGAGGAACGGAGGCATGGATGAATAAGCGTCTTCTCCAGGTTTGGCTGAGACTGATTGGGATCGTGATTTTCGTCCTAACCACCGGGGGTGCGGTATGGGCTCAAGGCATCCAGGTGGATGGAGTGTGGCGAAGCTCTGATAACTTGAGCATCTTTATTCAGAATTATACCCAGGGTGACGCCATCTGCATCTTGTCGATGGACGGTCACAATATGCTGGTCTTTTATGACCGGGAATTTTCGGGAGAGGCCTTTGCAGGTTCCAGCCTCCCCTCTAACCTGGGTGCCTATTATCTCTTGATTTCATTTTCTTCTTCCGGTCAGGCTCAATATTCTTTGATTGATGATTCCACCGGAAAGAGCAGGGCGGGGGACATGACCAAGGAACCGGCGGAGGGAGCTGAAGTTAACGGCGCCACTGACGGGATCTGGCAGAGCGACCCCGTGGCCGTGCCCAAATTTTACTTTCAACGTTATAATAACGGCGGGGCCATACTGCTTAAGGCTGAAGATGCTACAAAATGTGAAGTCTTTTATGACCCATCGGCTGAGCCGTTCTGGTTTCAAGGCCAAGATATATACGCCCCTCACCAGGCTGCGGCCGCTTTTTCCTTTTTGAGCTCCGATCATGGACAGGTTATCCGAACGTCCAATGATGGCGGGTCGGAAGAGTGGAATGTTAGCCGACTCAGTGTGGCCGGCCGCTTAACCACCACTTCCAGCACTTCAACCACCACTAGCGTCACAACCACCAGGCCTTCCACAACTACGACGACCACCAAGGCAACCACAACCACCGCCTCAACGACCACCACCAAGCCTACTACTACCACAGCGGCGACAACTACCTCCACGGTGACCACAACCACCGGCGCAACCACGACCACCTTACAATCGGCCTTGTATAGGCCCCAGCCGATTGCCCCGGCCGCTAAACTTACCAATATTACACCGGATTATATTTGGGCCGCGGTTTCCGCCGCGACTGGATATCGATTTCAAATTAGTAATGCCTCGGGGATCAAAATTGACCAATCATATTCTGCGGCAGAGGCAAAGTGCCCATCAGGAACGGGAACATGTTCGGTCACACCAAACTTCCCGCTTAGTTCAGACAATTACAAATGGTCTGTTCAAGCTGTCAATGGTCAAACCTCTGGTCCCTGGAGTGAGGAAACAGTTTTCTCGTTTTACACTACGGCAAAATTGGTCAAGAAACGCTTTGGTTTTCATATGGTCCCGGTGGAAATACACCTTACGGCCGGAAATGCCTCAACCCCATCTGATCGCCCCACGCAACCGACCATCCTGTGGCCCGTTCGTCAGCCAGGTGGGTCGCTGACCTGGTTGAACCTGGCCCGTCACGAGTCGTCGGGACAACTAATGGAAGTGACCGCCGGGTCCCGGGTGGCCTCCATCACGTATCCCGATACGGCTGATTTTATCCGATGCGCCCAACTGGGGTCCTGGTTGGTGGCCAATATTTATACGGATTGGTGGGTAGATGACTCCCTCCGGCCCCATTTAAAGGCATTCATTGATCAGGCTGCCGCGGCTGGTTTAAAACTCATTGTGCGCACGGAGGATACCACGCGCTATAGCAGTAGTCCTCAAGCGCAACCAACGGATGAAACCTGGTTCCAAAATAGGTGGACTCCTTATGTGACCCAGATGGTCCAATACGGGGCTGGGAAAGTCTGGGGTTATCAGATTTGGAACGAAGCCTGGAATCCTTCTGATTATGTCCTCGGCCCAACCGGGGCCATGATCACGACTGATGAGTACGTCCGTAACTTGAGTCGGACTCGTGACTTAATCAAGAATATAGATCCTAACGCGGCAGTGGTCATGGTGGGATTGACCAGTATTATCGAGTCTGAACATTTTGCTATTGCCGTCGACTTACTCGGAAAAGGAGTGGAACAAGTCTCAGACTATTTCAATTTTCATTATTACCCAAAGGAAATCGATGTGGGTGACTTCCTGAGAATCTATCCGATCAGCACACTTTCGACCAACCCCTGGATAATCACTGAGTGTAATAATTTCTTTGTATCGGCCGACTCAGCCACCAAGTGGAAGTCGATCAGTGATATCTGGACGGCAGTTGACGGGTGGGGCAAAACTCCGCAAGCCCTGATGGCTTTTCTCTGGAATTCCTCTGATGGGCTGGAAGGTTGGGCGATTAAGGGGACTCCTTTGGAAAAAATAATCGAAACGGAAGTAACGGATTAGAAACCTAAGACAAACTGGTTTCGATAGCTTAAGTTTCTGTGTTCCATACCTTCACTTTTTCAACGATCTTCGGAATGAAGCAGGAAAAGACAAAAAGAGCCAAAGAAAATACAATCTTCCAACTGAGAAGCCGCCCCCACTGACCGCTCACCCAAATGTCCCTCACCGCGCCGATCAAGAAGGTAAAGATAAACGTTCCGACGATGATGCCCAGTCCTGTTCCGAAGAAATAATCCCAAAATCGGACTTTGGTTAGACCCATGCCGAAGTTCATCGGTGTAAACGGAAAATAGACCAGGCGTAAATAGAGGACGGTGGCAAATCCGTTTCGTTCAATCGCGTCGTCATATTTCTTAAGCTTATCACCGATGAGTGATGAGGCAAAATCCCGGCCAAGATAACGTCCAATAAAAAAGGCCAGGCTGGACCCGATCATGGCCCCCAGCCAGGCGTATAGAAATCCGAAGTAAGGACCGAAAACGGCCGCGCCCAAGGCCGTTAGAAATGTTCCGGGGAGGAAGAGACAAACCCCGACGACGTATAGAACCACATAAGCCAGAGGCGCCCAAGCCCCGACAGTTTTGAGGAAGAGGCCGAGTCGGTCGGCCGTAAGGGTCTCTCTGACCGGGGTGAAGCGAACCAGGGCCACGGCCGCGATGATAAAGATACCCAACCCAGCCGCTTTGATGACGGCTTTTTTCCGGTTATTTTTAGCATTCATGAAATTTCCTGTGGTTTCGCTTTGTTTTCTTTCTCAACCATCCGATTTCTTTAACTCAGCCATCCGGCCAATAAATTGACTGGGTGGGAGGTAATCGACCAGGCGTAAGTCACGCTTTTCTCGTCCCTTTTTGTCCAGGAAGACGATGGTTGGAACGCCTTTTACCCCATACCGCTGCAGTAGCCGTTCATGCACCGGATTACCGCCTTTGGTCACATCGACCTTGATCATGATGAAGTCTTTTTCTGCCTGGTTGACAATCGCCGCGTCATGGAACGTCGTCTCTTCGAGTTCCCGGCAAGGGGTGCACCAGGTGGCGTAGAAATCGATGATGACCGGCTTATGTGATCTTTGGGCCTCCTGTAATACCTCGTTCGAGTAGGGCTTCCAGGTCACTCCCGGTCCGTGCATGGCCCAGGAGGTGATAATGAAAGTGGCCAGAACCAGGCCGGTGACGCCCGCGACCATTTTCATCCAGGCAAAGGCTTTAAAGTTAGCCTGATTCCGGTCAAACCAGCCCAGATGCAGCCCCGCCGCCAAGGCCACCCCGGCCAGGAGAAATACTTCCACGGATTCGGGCAGAATGGGTCTGATAAAGTGAACTGCCATACCGATCAGGACCCAGCCCATCAGCTTTCTGACCCAAATCATCCAGCCTCCCGAACGAGGGAGCTTGTCGAGTTGTCCGGAAAAGACGGCCAGGCAGAAGAGCGGGAGCCCTAAGCCCAGGCTTAAGGTGAAGAAGACGAGAAACCCGATCCAGGGGCTGCCCAGGCCGGCCACCCAGGTGAGTAACCCCAGGATGAACGGGCCGAGGCACGGCGCCGCGACCACCCCCAAGGTCAGGCCCATGAACAGGCTGCCGAAATAACCGGAGTACGACTTTGCCGCCGCCTGGGTCAGACCGCCTGGTAGCCGAAGTTCCCAGAGATCAAACAGGCTGGCTGCGAAAAAGACCAGTATTGTCGCGACAGCTATGAGAACTATCGGATTTTGCAGGATAGCCCCCATCAGGCTGCCGGTGATCGCTGCGATAACACCCAGCGTGGAATTGGTGATGGCCAGGCCGAACACATAGCACAGACCGTGGGTCACCAGTTTGCCGCGTCCTTGACCCGCCCGGCCGGCCTGACCGCCGAAAAAAGACACAGTGATCGGAATCAGCGGATACACGCAGGGGGTCAGGTTAAGAGCCATGCCGCCGACAAAGACGCCCAGGAGTGTCCAGATCATCGCCCAGCCGTAGAGCGGCCCGGGGGCTTTAGGCTCTTTGCTGGACTGAGACTGCCCTGCCGGGACGCTTTCAATGGGCATGCCCATTTTCTGCCATTCGGGATATCCGTGCGGGTCCCGATAGACGTTCTTGTAACCAAGCGTTACGGCCACCCGGGCCGCCGAGTCGCTTCGGACTCAGGTCAATCCGGCTCAGTAGAAGGCGGTCAGGCGGTCTTTGTCGGGTCCCAGGAAGGTCTCCAGAGCCGGGGCCTTGCGCCACCTCGACCACCAGGTTGGTTCCATAGGGAAGTTGAGAGCGCCCTTAATGTGTCCTGTCCGGTACTCCCACTCCTGACGGGTGTCCACCAAGGTGATATTCTTGGCATCCTTCTGGTAAAGTTTGGCGAGTTCCTCCGAAGTAATGATCCGGTAGCCCCCGAACCTGGCTTCAGCCAGAACATCCGCCCAGGTGGCCTCCTTGGGAGTAACGGCCCGGTTGGTCAGCCAAAGAGCCCCAAAGGTGACCAGCACCGCCGCCAAGGCCAGGAAAGTCGTCCTCCTATTGTACATAACCAGTCCTTTCTATGCAGGCTGCAAACTAATCAAGCCCTAAATCTTCCCCTCACGCTTCAGCTTGGAGATGAGAAAGGTGGCGCCCCGTTGGGATAGTCCCAGGCTGCGGGCCATCTGGGCACCATCCACCAGGCCATGCTTTTCGACGAACGAAACGACTTCATCTTCGAGTTCATCGAACCAATCTTCAAAGAGGACCAGCAGCTCCGGATCGGTGATGGCCATAAGCTGTCTTGATTGCGCCACTTTCTCTACCAGTACCTGACACATGTCCGTTGGGTCGACACCTTCGCCCATGCATTCGGCCAGTCAGAGCTGGACCAGGCCGACCACCTTATCGCCGCTGGATTCTCCAACTATGCTGGTGATAAAATGTATCCGGTCTTCTTCGTCTAAGAGTGGGAAAAGTTTTTTCAAGGCCACGGCCATCTCGGCCACCGCATCCTTGGGGTCCATCCGATCGATTATTTTTAGAATCTCGCCCATATAGATTTGATCACCTCCAAGCTAAAAGATTTTCCGGTCAGTCAATAAATCTTTGGCCAGGTGGCCCAACGTCTGGATGACCTCCAAAATTCTGGGATCAGCCAGTTCATAGTAGATGAAGGGGCCGCTCCGTTCGACTCGGACCAGAAGAGATCGTTTTAGTTCTTTTAAGTGGTGAGACACAAGCGGTTGCGACAGATTCAACTCTTCCACGATGCGGCTGACGGACTTCCGGCCCTGACTGACGCAATCAATAATCCTCAGGCGATTTTCGTCTGATAGACTTTTGGCTAAGAAAGCTACCGTCTGGAAGTGTTCGTCCGGCAATGCTGCGTTCTCCTGGTCTGGATTATCCAACAAGTGTTCTTGGCCTTTCTGTGCATGGCCGGCGTTTGGCCGCTCTGTTTCGGTGTGCTTTGGCCCAAATAATTATCCTGTATTGCGTGGGCAACCTGCCGGTTGTCGGACACGGGTCATGGATATATCAACATATTAATGTATATTTATATATTTAATTTGTAGAAATGTCAAGATGAAAGTCGAAAAGGAACTAATGTTGCCGAATGCGTGGATACTAAGGAGAAACGAAGCGGCGTCCGGTACGGGAGGAATGGTGTTTGAAGAAAGAGAAATATTGTGGAATGACATGACGGCTAAAAGCATGTCGAGGTCCATGGCCCTTGACACTCCCGGGTTGATCAAACGGATACGATCTTCCGGTTATTAGTTTGACATGCGTCGCGAAACGATTTAATTGAATTATTAGATAATATTCCAATACGATTCCGAAAGGGAGGATGATATTTCCAAAGAACATACTGGTAATTTCTCGTGGCCCAAACCGAAACACTGCGTTAACATTTTCCTGAGGTGACTGATATGAGCAAACAATTCAGTGTAATTATAGAACGTGACCGGGAAGGCTATTACGTTGCATCGGTTCCTGCTCTAAGGGGCTGTCATACTCAGGCAAAGTCACTCGATGAGCTGGCCGTGCGTATAAAAGAGGCCATTGAGCTGTGCCTGGAAGTTGATGGTAACCAGGTGGAACCACTTGACTTCATTGGGGTCCAGCAAGTGAGTGTCGCAGTATGACAACGCTACCCGCCTTGACGGGCAAAACCCTGGTTGCGGCACTAACTAAAATCGGCTTTGGAGTCATCCGGACCAGAGGAAGCCACCACTACGTACGGCATCCTGACGGTCGATCCACAGTAATTCCAGTGCATGCGGGTGAAACTTAGGTTCCGGACTCATGGCGAAGATTCTGAAGGACTCCGAGATTTCTCGTGAGGAGTTGCTTGCTCTTCTCTAATCAAGGACTCACAGAACATGTGCATGCGCTAACCAGGGCATCCCCACGGACACACAACCACGCCGGGATCATGCAGCGGCCTGGATTCAATTGGTTGTTTTCTTATGTTTAAACATCACGTTGCGTTTCTTGCACAATCACCCCGTCCCGCACTTCAAATATCCGATCAAAACCTTCGACCATCCGGTGATCATGGGTGACGACCAGGATGGCCGAATGATTCTCCACGGCCAGTTTTTTTAGTAGGGACATGACATTCTTGCCGTTATCGGTATCCAGCGCCGCAGTTGGTTCGTCGGCTAAAATCACCTTAGGCCGGTTGGCCAGGGCCCGGGCAATGGCGACCCTCTGGGCCTCACCGCCTGACAGGGCCGAGGGGTAGTTATTCAAGCGGTGCCCCAGATTGAGGGAGGCCAGGAGTTCGGTCGCCCGGCTTTTGGCCTCGGTTCTGGTCAAGTGATTTATTTCCAGGGCGATCATGACGTTTTCTATGGCGGTCAAAAAGGGAATCAGGTTATGGGCCTGAAAGATGAAGCCCAGTTTTTCCCGGCGAATCCGCTTCAAGTCCAGCCCCGGCAACCACCCTTCATCGGCCACAACGGCCCCGTCCAGGATCACCTTGCCGTGCGTCGGCTCATTGATTAACCCGATGGCGGTGAGAAGCGTGGTTTTACCAGATCCCGAAGGACCGAGAATGGCCACCAACTCCCCCGGCCTTACCTGGAGCGAGGCATCAACAATAGCCTTAACCGCGGTTTCACCCTTGCCGTAGATTTTCGTCAGTTTGTCTACTTCTATAGAATACATGAGTTAACCACAGAATATATGTTTACCCCCCCAGGGCTTCAGCCGGCTCGACCTTGAGGGCTTTTCGGATGCCGACAAAGCTGGCGATGGTGCAAATGACTATCACGATCAGGAAAAGTAGTTGCATGTCGATCGGCTCTAAAACGATGCGGCGGGGAAATTTTTCATAAGTCAGAGAGATCAGGCCGTACCCGATCCCGTAGGCGATCACTCCCATGAGGAGCGATTGCTGGAGGATCATGCCGACAATCACCCGGTTTTGCGAACCAATCAGTTTCAGGGTGGCGATAACCCGGATTTTGTCAATGGTCGAGGTATAGATGATCAGGGAAATGATGACCGCCGAGATGACCAGGAGGATAATCCGGAATAACCCCAACTGCATCTTAGCCTTCTCGATCATGCCCTTAGTCAGAATGTGGGTCTGCTCTTCATTGGAGATGGCCCGAAAATGGTTCCAACGCTGGATGCGATCCTGGACGTCCGGTAAATTTGCCCCGGGAGCTAGCCGGGCCACGACGGTATTCACAATGTGGGTGGATTCTGTGATCCCGGTTATGTTTTGATTCAGGAAACCGGCCTGGGCCGGAGAAATGATTTGAATCTCATTGACTTTGGCCGCGATTCTGGCCCGGTCGTTTCTAATGGCGTTGTTGTCTTTCTTGAACTGGATATCCTGCGCGTCGGCCAGGCTGACGTAAGCGGCGGGATCTCCGCTGGACGAGACCATTTTGCCGGTAATCCCGACGACAGTGTAATCATGGAGTCCCAGATGGATTTTTTGGCCGAGTTCCATATTCATCGCTTTGGCGGCCACCATCTCATAATGTTTCTGACGGATATTCCGCCCGGCCGTGATGACCGGTGGGCCGCCGAACCCGTTCAGATCATATCCGATGAGGTAAAAGCGGAACGGCTTGCCTTGACGTTCGATCTGGATCGTCTGGAAGGACAGGGGCGACGCCTGGGCCACTCCCGGAACCGAGGCTATCCGGTACCGGATATCTTCCGGGAGGCGGGAATTCTCGGCAAATGGCCCGTTCGTGTCCTGCTGGACGACCCAAAGATCGGCCTGGGTGGCATTGAGAACGGCCAGGGCATCGGCGAACAGACCCCGGTAGATCCCGCCCATGCTCATCACCACCCCGAGCAGGAGTCCCAGGCCGATGGAGGTCAGGATGAACCGCCCCCGGTGATACCGGATGTCACGGATAGCCAGATTCATTGCCCCGTTACCTTCATCCCGTCGTTGAACTTAGCCATGTCCTCCAGAGAGGCCGTCGCAATTCGCTCACGCCCGTCAAGCCCGGCCAAAATCTCCGTAAGGTTGCTCCGGTCCTCGATCCCGGTCGTGACTGCTTTGAATTTCAACCGATCATTCTCCGTGGTCCAGACTCCCCGTGTCTTCCCCTGGGTGACCAAAGCGGCTGAGGGTAAGGACGAAACTTTCTGTTTGGACTCAGTCACGATGTAAACATCGGCCTGCTCCCCCAAACGGAAGTTCTTGAGCGGCGGGGTAAAGGCTACGTCTACCTCCAACTCTTCGGTCACCCGGTCACTCTCATGGCCCAGGCGGGCCACCTGGCCGGGGAACTGTTCACCGGGCGCGCCGCGCAGGGCGATTATGGCTGATTTACCCACGGCTACCCCTTTCATCTGGGATTCATCCACATTGGTCTTGACCCAGATCATCTGCGGGTCGGCCAGGCTGAAGATGGCCAGTCCAGGGGTGACCGTGGCCCCCTTTTCCAGGTTTCTACTAATGATGACTCCATCCTGGGAGGCATAGATAAAGGTATCGGCCACCTTGCTCCTGGCAAATCCCAGGTTGGCTTGATTGGCCGCTTGTTCCATCTGGGCTGATTTCACCGCGGCCGTACTCCGGGCTACTTCTGCTTTGGCCACCAGGTAGGTGTTTTCATATTGTTCCGCCTCAAGCCGGGCCACCATATTTTTTTCAAAAAGATTCTTGAATCGCCGGGCGTTCTTTTCGGCCAGGGCCACGTTGGCCAGGGCTTTTTGGAGATTGGCCTGCTCCACCTTCCAGTTGGCCGCGGCCCGATTCAGGGCGGCCTCTGACTGACGTTGCTGCTGGACGACATCATCATCTTCCAGTCTGGCCAGCAGTTGCCCCCGATAGACCCGGTCTCCTTGATCGGCATACAATTCGATTATCTTGCCGGTGATTTTGCTGGAGACGCCGACCACCACTTTGGCCTCCACAGTGCCGTTACCGTAGACCTGGGCTGTTAGATCGCGCTTTTCAACTTTGACAATCTTAACCTTGAGTGGGGCCATGACGGTTAATTTAAGCAGGGCGGCCGCCGCGCCCAGGACACGAAACCAGATCAAATACTTTTTATACCTGGCCGGTGTCTTTAGCAGGTTCATGCCTCTCATTCTTTTCCCACCGCCCGGTCGAGCCGGGCCAATGTGATATAGTAATCGTAGACTGCCTGGATATGAGCCGTTTCGGCCTCAAGGGCCTGGGACTGGGCATCGGTGGCTTCAATGATATGGCCGACCCCTTCCTGGTACCGCCCCATGGCCAGCATCTGATTTTCTCTGGCCGCAGTCAATTCTTTATCAGTGGAAGCAATGCGGGCCGTGGCTTCTTTAACTCCTAACCAGGCCGACTCGACCTCTTTGGTGATTTGCAGTACCTGGTTGTTTTGCTGGGCCGAGACGGCCCGAAGCGAGGCGGCGGCTTCTTTTTCCTGTTCGACGGTAGAGAAACCGGAAAAAAGCGGCACGGTCATATTCAGTCCCACGGCCCAGACATCGCCGCCGGGTGGAAAATCTTTATCTGCATAACCTACACTGGCCGTTCCTGAGATTGTCGGGAGATAACCACTCCTGGCGGTCTTTAAGGTGGCTGCGGCCGAGTTGGTTAAGGCCTGGAACCGTTTCAGCTCGGCCCGGTTGGCCAAAGCTTCCTGCTGGACCCGGCTCTGTTCCGGCACAGCGATAGAGGTATGCGCCGGCTCAATTAACGGCCGGTCTTCCAGGGCCGGCATGCCCATGGCATTGGCGAGTTCCACCTGGGCCAACTTCAAGTTGTTCTTAGCTCGGATCAGGACCGTCTCAGCCGCATACAAGTTGGCTTCGGCCCGGGCCACATCCACCTTGGCCTTAACTCCTTGATTAAAGTACTCTTGAGCTTGCCGGAACACGGCTTCCCTGGCTACGACCGTCTCTCCGGCCGCGGCGACCTGCTTCTCTGCGGCCAGTAGTAGATAGTAGGCCGCCTTAACCCGAAAGGCGATATCTTGACGGGTTATGACCAGCGTGTGGCCGGCCGCGGCCTGGTTCCATCCAGCAGCCTCTACGGCCCCGGCGGTTTTTCCAAAATCATAAATATTTTGCTTGAGATAGAAGGCTTCCGTGTAAGTCTCCGTTTCCCGAATGGCCTCGAGCGCGGTCAAGAAGGTGCGGCCTTTGGTCCAGTCGGAGGCCACAGTTATCTGGGGGTAATAGTTGGCCAGGGCCTGCCCGGTTCTGGCCGCGGCTCCGGCGATGTTCTCTCGGGCTTCGACGACCTGGGGATGCTTGTTGATGGCTGTGGCTACCGCCTCAGACAGGGTGAGGGGATCCGCTGCAGACCCGTTTGTCACGATTAATACGGACAGGATCATAGAGATAAAGGTGACGATCATCAATTTTCCTGATTGACTGATTAGTAACACTGAAATTCCCAAACAGATCATTAAGATATATGAGGATATCGGCTTTGTTTACCAGGGCGACGGTTATCGTGCAATCACCTGGTCGCCGTCTCTTCAAAATTGGCCCGGACCAATTATGGTTTACAGGTCATATGGCAAATACCGGCGGGTGTTTCTACGGCGTAAGGGAAGTATTTTCTTTTGAACCAAAGGGCGACATTAACCAGGCTGATCAGCACCGGCACCTCAACTAAAGGACCGATGACGGCCGCAAATGCCTGACCTGAGTCTATCCCGAATACCGCCACGGCCACGGCAATGGCCAGTTCAAAATTGTTGGACGCAGCAGTGAAACTCAGGGTGGTGGACTGCTCGTAGGAGGCGCCCATCTTCATGGACAGCATGAAAGACAAGAAGAACATCACCACGAAATAGATGCACAGGGGAATGGCTATCCGGATGACGTCCCAAGGTAGTTGAACAATGTATTCACCTTTCAGAGAAAACATGACCAGAATGGTGAAGAGGAGAGCAATCAGCGTAATAGGACTGATCTTGGGGATGAACTTCTGTTCGTACCAGTCCCGGCCCTTGGTCTTAAGCCCGATTACCCGAGTGATAACGCCGGCAATAAAGGGGATGCCCAGGTAGATGAACACACTCTGAGCGATTTGGCCGATAGACACGTTGACCACCGAGCCCTTGAGTCCCAACCATTGGGGTAGGATGGTGATGAAGACGTAGGCGTAAAGAGAAAAGAACAAGACCTGAAAAATGGAATTGAAGGCGACCAGACCGGCACAATATTCCCGGTCACCGTAGGCCAGATCATTCCAGACGATGACCATGGCGATGCACCTGGCCAGGCCGATCATAATCAGGCCGACCATGTACTCATGATGCCCGGAAAGAAAAGCCACGGCCAGGGCAAACATCAGGATCGGCCCGATAATCCAATTTTGGACCAAAGACAGAATGAGCACCCGGACATTCCGAAAAACCGGCCCCAGTTGCTCGTACTTGACCTTGGCCAACGGCGGATACATCATCAGGATCAAACCAACGGCGATGGGCAGATTAGTTGTGTCTACCTTAAAGTAATTGATAATATTACGAATATTTGGATAAAGAAATCCAGCCCCAACGCCGACGAACATGGCCAGGAAGATCCATAAGGTCAAGAACCTATCCAAAAAAGAAAGTCGTTGGCTTAAATTAGACATGACTTGGCGTCCTATGTATCAGGTGGTTGAAGACAGAATTCAGGCCACAATAAATGGGCTGCTGACGAAATATACGCCCAATAGGCCGATAACCGCACCCGCACCTTTGCGAAACCAGAGGCTGGCCCCTTGCCAGGCGCTGTTTTCCATAACTTTTCTCACGGCCGACCCGGAGGTTCCGGCGACCACGATAGGCAGGCAATGGCCGACGGCGAACAACAGAATAAATATGATCCCGGTGGCCACCTTTTGCTGAATAGTGATGATAGCCAGGATAGGCGCAATAAATCCGAAGGTACATGAACCGGATAGAATCCCGTAGGCCAAGCCCAAGATGCCGGCGCCAAACAGGCCAGTGACCTTTAATCTGTGCAATAATCTGCTCGAAATGGAACATTTTTCCACGCCAAGCATACCCAGGGCGACCCAGATGAGGACCAATCCCACCAAAATCTTCCAGAAACTTCCGACATCACCCAGCATCCGCCCCAGCAGAGCGCAAATGATCCCGACTAACGCAATGGACACGAACAGACCCAGACTGAAGGCCACGGCGTAAACCCCGGCCTGTTTCGGCTCCAGCACCTGCTGCTGACCACCAACATATGCGATAATCAGGGGAATAGAGGCCAGGTGGCAGGGACTGAAGAGCACGCTGATCATTCCCCACAGGAAGCAACCCAAGGCGGCCGGCGATGTTTCGGCGATCATCCAATTATTGACAGTCAGGAACAATGATTCAAGCATTGAAAGTGTCTCTCTGATGGAGTTTATTTCAACATTATGACCATGAAACTCATCTTGCAAGAAAAAGCGTAACGAGAGGCGCATAGAACAAAGAGAGGAAGCGGAGAAGGCTATTTAACCCCCATTTGGCTAAGCTGTCGGACTATGGCGTTTTCGTCCATGAACCCGGCGTGGCGGTATGTTTCCCGGCCATTTTTGTCAAAAAATATCTGGGTCGGGATGGCCCGGATGCCGAATTTAACGGCTTGATCCCGGTCCTTCCAGACATCGATAAAAATGATAGCCGCCTTTCCCTGGTACGATTTCTCCAGCTTTTCCAGAATTGGAGCCATCATCTTGCACGGAATACAGGATGTCGCCCCCAAATCGATCATGGTAATCATGCCCTTCACGGGGATTTCTGTATTAGACTCCTTGGTCGAGGCGGTTACGGCCAACCCACCGAGAAAGGAGGCGGCAAGCAAGGCCAATGTGATGTACTTAAACTTGAGTTTTGTTAACACAATATTCTTCCTTTTCAAAGAGAATTTGCCTCCGAGCAGAACATCTTGCCGAATCCTTCCGTGGTCAATTCCACCGCCGCCTGATTGGACAACCGGCCGACGTTTGATCCTCCGGAACAGGCTAAAATCAAGATATTTTCTCCGGTCATGGAATTTTGCGACAGCATGTTTCTTCTCCTTATGGAATGAGATTATGGCTTAATCCAGGCTGCGACCTCTTCCTTTTTGGGTACCTTGCCTGATACCTTTACTTCCCCGTCCACAATCACGGCCGGGGTCAGGAACACACCGTATTTGGCGATTTCCATGATATCAGACACTTTTTCTATTTTGGCCTCAACCCCGGCGGCCGCCACCGCGTCCTTGACGATGTTCTCTGTTTCGTGGCACTTCTTACACCCAGGTCCTAATACTTTTATTTCCATCTTTTTTCTCCCGGTCAGGTAATAAATTTCAATAGGGGGCAAAACCCTCGATCTGGAGCATCCCAACAATAGAGCTAAATAATGATGTTGAATATAAACCCGACGATCAGAATACCGCCGACAACTATAGACAGAAATGTGACGATCAATCTCATCTTCAGCACCTTCCTTAAGATGACCGTCTCAGGTATGGACACCGCTATAACCGACATCATAAAGGCCAAGACTGTTCCCAAGGCCGCCCCTTTTTCTAGCAAGGCCTGAACAACGGGTACAATTCCGGCCGCGTTGGAATATAGCGGAATGCCGATTAACACTGCCAGCGGCACGGACCACCAGTGTCCTTTCCCCATGAAAGAGGCCAGAACGTTTTCCGGAAAATATCCATGAATACCGGCTCCAACAGCAATACCCAGGATCATCCAAATCCAAACCTTCCCGACGATATCTTTTACCGCATTCAGGGCGTATTCGATACGGTCTTGAAATGACAATTTGGTGTCAATATTGAGTGGCCCACCTGTCCGTAGTTCTTTTACCCAGTCTTGCAGTTGGTCTTCTAAATGCAAATGTCCTAAGATCCAGCCCGCGGCGATGGCGATAACCAGTCCCATACTCATATAAATAGCCGCAACCTTCCAGCCGAGCAGTCCGTATAGTAGTATCACCGCTACTTCGTTGACCATTGGAGCGGATATAAGAAAAGAGAAGGTGACTCCCAACGGTATCCCGGCCGTCACAAACCCGATAAACAACGGCACCGCCGAGCAGGAGCAAAACGGCGTAGCTACTCCAAGCAAGGCTGCAAGGACATTCCCCACAAATTCGCGTTTTCCGGCCAAGATGCTGCGAGTTCTTTCCGGAGTGAAAAAAGATCGGAGAATCCCGACACCAAAAACAACCAAAGTCAACAGCATAAAAACCTTTGGGGTATCATATAAGAAGAACTCCACTGCCGAGCCGAATCGGGTGCTTAACTGGAGACCAAAGACGTCGACAGTGAGATATCTGGCCGCCATGGCCAGACGACTATAGATCAACCACCAGACGGTCAGCCCCATGATTCCGGCAAACACGTATTTAATCAAAGTGCCGTTAGATTGAGTCCTTGGTTCCGTCGTTACCATGACACAGGCACAGGGCGCCTGGGATTCACCGGTATCTGGAATGTTGATTATATTCATATGACCTACCTCCTGATGATTCTCTTGCTTTGTACTCATAACTAAGTTCCAATATAGCTATATGCTGAAATAAAAAAAATATCAACTTAACCCCGTGCCGGCGTCTCATCTTTATGAATTGTATTATCGTTGGTTGAGCCCAATGTTCTTATAGAGTTAACGGCAGGAGCTTGTTTTCGACAGATACTCTCTCGATCAATAAGGGGAAGGCATTTAATCAGACTCTCCACGTCTGGATCATCATTCAACCACTGCCTAAGGTTGGTAAGTAGGCAGGTTACGTAAGGGTTGGTATCTCCATTGGAGAGACGATAGTTGACCCAAATCCCGTCTTTGGAGGACGCTACCAGACCGGCATCTTCAAGGATTTTTAGATGTTTTGATACACTTGGCTGAGTGATCTTTAAAGATGCTTGGAGTTCGCAAACGCACATACCCTTTTGTTGCAGTATCTTAACGATCTTAACCCGATTAGAATCAGAAAGAGCTTTCATAACTCTTGTAAAAAGCTTCATGTCGATCTCCGATTATATTCTCAAAAGGTAATATAGCCGTTTGCTTCCATCACGTCAACAAAAAAAGTGATCCAACAGCGTATCTGAGTACAGACATCGGTACTAAATGATAGATTTCAAGTTATGATGACCATAGGCACAAGAGATTTTTGCAGGACGTATAATTCCGGGAGGAAAGGAGTAACAACAAGTTGATAAGTTTCATAAAATACTAAACTGCCGGGGCGGCCCTCGGGCAAGGGTCTGCCACATGAAGGTACCCCGGCAGGTAGCTATACTTTAACCAGCTTGACCTGGCTCTGATAGAATACAGCGCTGCCGCCGGTCACGTCGACTAACCCGGTGTTTTTCAGCACCGGATCAACCCGCATAGCCGCGTTGGCGTGAAGACCTGTGGCCCGGCGTTCATCACCTGGAATAATCACTCCATCCAGTTCAATGGGGCGTGATCCATAGGCCCAGTGCCCATGACCCAGGGAAAAGGCCACGCAGCCGGGCCGGAGTCCTTCTAAAACCCGGACCCGGCCGATCATGGGTTTTGAGCCGGTAGGACCCAGCTCCCAGGTTCCGGTGGGGTTGGATGGAGATATCACCTTGACCATATCGTCATCGGACAGGTTGAGACGTCTCGCGTCGTGGGCCGAGACATCCAGATAATTCTCCGGGTAAACCGCCTGGAGCCAGTAATTACCTCCCGTCCGGCTTTTGGTCTGGCTGATGGTTTTGTAGGTCAACAGCGTCAGGTCAAATCCCTGGGCGGTATCGTTAAGGAGTTGACCCCGGCAATCGGTGGGACCAGGGACGAAATCGGCGTAGTGCAGGTAGGGCTGTCCCGTCATCGAATTCTTTGTTTTGAGTTGTTTTTCTAAATAAATACCGAGCATTTTTCCATACTTGTTGGTCAGTTGGCCATTGGCATAAGCCTTTTGAAAATTTTGGAATCGTCCGCCGCGATTGAGCAGATAGACTACGCGTGGCCATATCTCCGCGCCGACCAGGTCCTTCCACCGTTTGAGGTCGTAGATGGTGGCAGGCAGGTGGCGATGTGACTTTTCGAATATAGCTATCTCCTCCGGGCCGGCCGCGGCGACCTTGTCTGATCCGTCTTCCTTCTCCCCAAAAGCGATGTTGGCCACCATCCGAATGTACATGTCTTCATCGCGCTTAAGGTGTTGTCCTTGACCGAAGGCGTTTTGTCCGAAACCAGGTAATTTGAGCTTCTCAGCCAAGCCGAGAAAGAGGGCTTCCAAAGATATGGGCATAGATTGACCAAAAGCGGTCACCGTCTCGGTTAGAGGAGCACAAACGGGCTGGCGGAAGGGACCAACTTTAAATGGAAATGAAGGATGGGAACCGGCGAATTCCCAGCGTTCTAAGTAGGTCAAATCAGGGAAAATGTAGTCAGCGTACATACTGGTCTCGCCCACCACGATATCCGAGACAATAAACAGAGGAAGCTTTTTGGGGTCGGAAAGGATGCTGATCAGCTCATGCCCCGCGGGCAGCGAGTAGACCGGCGTGCCCATGTATAATAGAAGGGCTTTAATGGGGTAAGGGTAGGCGTCACCGAGGCTGGGGATGACTTCCTGGTAGACATCGGAAGAGAAGGGGTACCAGACCCTCTTGGCCGGAAATCCGGTGAACAGAGTCGATTTGTCGTAGACCTTACCGCCGCGAATGATGTCTATGCCGAATCCTTTGATCGCGCCGTTTATGTTGGCTGTGTTAAATGGCTGCCCCTTTTTGTCTCCTACCATGTTGTAAGTGGTGGCCTTGCACAATCCGCCCATCCAGTCATGGTTTCCGATCAGGATATTAACCAGCATCCAGGCTAAGACATTGTAGAAGCCGGAAGTGTGTTGAGACACCCCGCGGTGGATGTCGGCTACCGCCTTTTTCCCGTGGCTGGTGAACTCCCAGGCCAGTTCAGCCAGATCAACTTCCTTAATCCCGGCTATGTCAGCCCATTGAGCCAGGGTTCGGGCTGCGGCCACTTCCCGATAGACCTGGAGCACGGTCTTGACCTTGAGGCCGTTGACCTCAGTGCTGGCCAGGGGTTCGCCCTTCACTGGCTCCGTTTCGCTGTTGGGGTCAAACGGCAGACATTGACCGGCCTTGAACACCATGAAGGGATCAAAGAGCCATTCCTTGTCATCTTTGCCCTTGCGGGGCACGGGAGGCAGGCCCAGGTCGGACCCCCGCAGGAACGGCCCAGGTTTTCCTTCCTTGTCCAATTTGACTAACCAGGCGGACTGGGTCCAGGTTGGCTCGTTATCAAGTTTAGCCGCGGCCTTGTTGGCATTGGACAGGTAACGGGCGTCAAAACGATTATTTTCGATGATCCAGTGAATCATGCCCATAGCTACAGCAGTCACCCCATTGGGGGCCACCGGTAGCCATTTCCAGGCCTTGGAGGCCACCTTGGTGCAACGAGGGTCGATAACCGCCATTTTGAGCCGGCCATTTGACTGCCCATTAGTGATTTTAGAGCTTCGATACGGTGGGCCGTAATTAGCGTCAAAGGGATTGGCTCCGACAAAAATGACGAACTCCGAGTTACCGATATCCCCTTGCCAGTAGAACTTGCTCCCGTCTGTCCATTTTCCTTCTACAAATTGGTCGCTTATGGCTTTGCAGGTGAAGTAGAGCGAACCCTGGCAGACGGTAGTGTGACCATGGGCATTGATCGTCCCCAGGGCCTGGCCGAACCTTCTCAAGAACTCGTTTCGTCCACCTTTCATGCGCCCCCAGTAGAGGCAGAATTGGTTGTTTTTAGGCCCCAAGTCAGGGTGATTCGGGTCGATCAGATACTTCAGATTATCGGCGTGCTTGGTCTTGAAATCGTCAATGGTCATTTCTTTGGCCGCCACTTTTTGAGCGTCTTGGGCTAACGCTGTCGCTACGGCCGGGTCTTTCAGGGGGCAAATATCCTTGAGACCTTCCACCTTACCTTCACCGAAGATATCCCCTCCGTTGGCGATTTCATTGATTGCCTGGTCGTAACTAATGGTCTTCCATTTATTCTCGCCCCGTTTACCTGCTCTTTTTAAGACCTTGACCAGCCGATAGGGATCATAGAGAGCCTGGATGCCAGCCTGGCCTTTGGGGCAGATGGCTCCTTCTTGAATAGCCGCTTTGGCCACAGGGGTATCGAAGGGAATATGCGGACTCAGGGTCCAAGGGCTATATGGGTTACCGTCAATCTTAGCTACCCGGCCTTCGATTAACTTGACCTTGATACCGCAGTTGGTGTTGCATTGTTGACACGCTGAATATATCTGATTTTCCGGGAGGTGCAGTTGGTAGCCTCCTTCGTCTGGAAGACCGGCCTGATCGGGTGAGGCCATAACGTCGAAGAAAGATATACCCAAAGACCCTGCGGCCAGGGAACCACCTAGTAAAGCTGAACACTTGAGGAACTGTCGGCGATCCATCTGGTCGGCCGTCATGGTCTCTGTCGTCTGGTCTGGCTTGAGCTCAGGCATGGGTTCCTCCTTTACTGAAGAATAATGTCGGCGCCAGGCGCTGACCGAGCAAGAAGGCCAACCCGCCTAAAGATAATAAGAACAGGCCAATCAGCCATTCACCGAAAGGGGCGCAATAGGTCAGGCTGAGCCTCTGATGCACAAAGGCCTTATCCAGTCCGGAGAGCATGGGTACGGTTTGGGCCGAAATCAAGAAATCATAACGCACGGCGGTGAAGGTGATCACGATTGCCAAACAGGCCCAGGCCACGGCCTTAGGATTCCCACCCTGGGTGCACAGCAAGTATAAGGGCACGAGAGTCCCCAGGAGGAGGTGAATAATCCAGAATCGCCACCAACCCTGACCGGAAGTGACGTCATTAAGGGCTTTGGTGACGTCCACCACGGCTCCTTGGTAGCCCACATAGTATTGCAGCCCTTCCAGGATTGAGTAAGTGATTAGAAGCAGCAAGACGGCCCGGCCCAGTCCGGAGGTTAAATTTTGCTCCGGTTGGTAGAG
>JADFYC010000110.1 GCA_015233295.1 Deltaproteobacteria bacterium
TCTTTTTACGGGACTCAAGATTCATTGGGGTGATGGTACAGAGTTGTCATGTCGCGCGAGATGGTAGATTCCCGAAACGGGTCTAGTTGGACTTCGTTAATTACGTCATACCATTAAGTTAATCCGTGGCCATTTAAACCGCGCCCGGTTTAGCTGGACTATATCACGAACTCGGCGGTCTGGTCAACGTAAAGAAGGTATCTAATATTTTTTCCACAAGTTAGCCGAGTTGAAGCCGGCCGCTAAAAATGAATACCAGGGCGGCTCATTTTTTTATCCGGGCCGGGCCAGACTTTGGTTGGAGCCACCTTAACACTTTTATTCCTGTATAGTCCATGTGTTATCAACAGCCCAGGCCGAACCGAACCATCTTGGCCAGCCTAATTTGGGAAAATCCCCTATGTCCTGGGAATTCACCCTATGAAAATGATTCCGGCCTCCTATGTACAAATCGCCACCTTGAGGTTACCATTTATCCTCCCAATCAAGCAAATATAGTCATTGAAAGACCGGCAGTCAACCGAGCCGGACAGATAGCCGGCAGCACCAGATCGCGGCGCCAACCCTGGTAAAGGAAATGGCTTATAGACATCTGAGAGGATACTTGCATGGACGAAACGATAAAGAATAACCTTGCCGATACTACCGCCCGACCCATAGCCGCGTCATCGGAAATCTATCAGTCAATGGCCGGAATGTCGGGTTGGTGGCCGGACCTGGTGCGAACCATAATTGTCCAAAATTGTTACAAGCCTATCTGGAACATGATGAAAACTTGGAGAAAATGGGTACTTGGCGGCATGCCCATGATCAATCCAACTCTATCGTTAGACCCTTTGAGCCGGTTGCGGGAAGCGGCTGCCACCGGTCTGGCTTCCTACGGCAGGCTTTGTGATCCCCAACTCAAAAACTTGAATACTTTGGTCCAAGAAGGCTGCGAGATGGGACGAAAATATGCTTCAAGGGCCGACTTTGATCTGGTGGCTCTCATGAGCACCCTGAGAAAAGCCCGTAATGATGACGGCGCCGACGCCACTCACTCTCTGGAGGCCGCGGCTTCAACCAACCCGGTCGGCTTTAAGCCAAACCAATCTCAACGCCCCGGAGAAGTTGACCAGAGTATCAGTTAAACGGCATCCAAAGACGGTCGCCAACTAAGACTTCCCGGACATGGCTTCATCACCGCTCCGGGGGGCCACTTCCGATTGGCCGACAAATTGAGGCAGTCGCAAAAGCAATGGAAAAAAGACAAATGTACTTAAACACTTTATCACATATCATCAAAGCCTTGGCCATGTGGCAAGACCCACAAGCCGCGGTTTCGCTTATCCTGCAAGACGTCAAGACCGCTTTGGAAGTAAAGGGATCCAGCCTATTAATGGTCAAAGAAAAGACTGGAGAATTGGAAGTCATCATGTCCCAGGGCCTTAGTGACTCTTACCTTCACAAAGGACCGGTGAGCGCCTCCCGTCTTAGCGCCGCTGGGACGCCGGACAGCCCTGTGTTAATCCAGGATGCCGCCAATGATCCACGGGCTCAATATCCAGAGGCGGCCATGCAAGAGGGGATTGCCTCGATCTTGTCGATCCCGATCATCGTCCGAAAAATTACCATTGGGGCCTTGAGGATTTATACCGCCCAACCATGGACCCCGACCGACGATGATCTTAATTTTACCCAAGCCGCAGCTCAACTTGCCGGGATGGCGCTGGAGATGTCCCGACTCAACTCCACGCCGGATAAACCTCCCCGTCAGGCCACTGCGGCCAAGTCCCAAACATGGGAGATTTACCCGGCCAATAACGAAGGATGACAAAAAGGTTGCGGGTTGTTCGTTTCTCGTTACTGATTACAAGTTCATCATATATACATCGAACGGTCATAATTGTTCCTTTTAGATTTGATATGATTTCTGGTTGTCTTCCCCGAGCAACCAGTAACAAGCAACCAGTAACGGTTAAAAAGGAGTCATCGCATGGCATCAAATTTCCGTATAGTTTCCCGCCGGAAGGGCGGTAATCTCCGGTTGAATTTGACTGGTGACTTTGATGGAACCTCTGCTCACGAACTGCTCAACGCATTGGCCAAGAACATTACCACAGTATGTAGGATCTTCATCGACACAGATGGCCTTAAAACCATTCACCCCTTTGGCCTGGAGGTATTCCGAAACTACCTGGTCGCATTTGAAAAACGGTTTGGTCGTCTAGTATTCACTGGTGAAAAAAAAATTGCCTTCGCACCGCAAGGGAGCAAGTACTTATAAGACGGAGGATGGAATGGAGCAGTTGTTGGATATCCTGTTGGTGAGATTGTGTAACAAAGGATTAGTCCCCATCGACGTCCCACGAGTCATAATAGATGTCATGCACATCATCGGTGACGGAGGGTCATTTACCACAAACCTGGTCAATCAGCAGTTGGAACGCCTGGGCTGGCAGGGTCAAGTCGTGGATGACGTTACCTTCGAATTGATTGTCATCCTGTTAGAGAATCAGGGGACCCATCGAGTAGCTCGGCACTCCCTGCATTAGCCTTCGGGGGGGTTGCGGGTTAACGCCGTATGAGTTGTTGATGGCCACAGGGTATCATAATACTTGGCACGGCCATAATTGCCGGTTCTGAGAGCACCTGTTGCTTGTGGCTGGTTTAATACAACCTGTAAAAACCAACGCAGCCGCCACGGTTCTTAGAAAAGGGATGATTACGACCAGTTTAGGTATAGCGCCAAACTCGCAACATTATCTCCAGAGGTTCTCCTTAATCAAAGCCAACTCCTCTTCGTTGGGCAAGTAGGGATAATTCCATTGCTTAACATCCGGCAAACAATTCCCGAAAGGCCGATTACAGGCTACTTCTCCATCACGGCCGGGGCATCCAGAAGTCATCAAGGGTCGCCCTAAACTAATTATCCCATCCAGCCGGTCATCTGAAAGGCTGAAACCGGTTAGCCTCCCCTGGACGTCATAAGAAAAATCGGCAGCATTAGCTATTCCCTCATCAATCAAATACCTGGCCAATTGGACTCGGAGATAGGCTCCCCAAGACGGCCGACCAACCCCGGCCAAGGCTGATTCAGCTTCCGCCCAAAAAGAAAATAGTTGAGACACGGCGCCGGCCTCAGCCACTCGGGTCATGGTTTGACACACCTCATACTCCGTTTCACCTAAGCCCACAATAAGATGGACTCCCACTCGGCCCTGCCCGAAAATGGACACGGCATCGGCCACGGTCTCCCAATAGTGTTCCCATCGGTGCGGCCCTTCAACCCCCTTCCCTCGGAACCGGTCAAAGATAGAGGGAGTAACACCATCCACCGCGACTCCCAACATATCCACTCCGCCGGCCTGCAACCTGAGGAGGTGTTCACGCTTCATGATGGTGGGGCTGGCTAAAACAGAAATGGGCGCATCTACGGCCGGGGCCAAACGTCTGACCATCACTTCAGTATCATTAACACACCTGGTGTTGGTGATCATTGACAGGCAAACTCGTTTGACGGCCCCATTCCGGTGATTGATACGATCAATAACCTCGTCTAAAGATACCAACGGCCAGTCCACTTTGATGAAGCTCTTCTGCTCAAAAACGCCAGGCCGCTTCCGGGCTAACCCACAGTAAGCACAGTTGGCTTTGCAGCCCTCATTATAGTTCAACAGCAAATTTATGCACGGGTTCTTGGCGCCTCGATAAAACCGCCCTTCCCTAATGCCCAGAGCCATAGCCGAGGCTAAACTGAGTCTAACAAATTCCGGGCTTTCCATCCGATGACACGCGTCTTGATTCATCATCAACCATCCTATCTTTTGATCGCAATATCGAATTCTTTCGCCAGATATTCCATCACCCGGTGTAATTCTGGATCAAGCACCTCAACGACTGATCTGACCTGGTCCAGATCGATACCCCAGGCCGCTTCCTCCAATTTCCGCGCGTAGGCGACGGCCCTGCCGGCCCGGATCTCCCCGGTAATACCGGCCAGGCTATGAGCCGTTTTTTTCACCAGATCAATGTCGTTCGCATCCAGGGCCTGCTGCAGCGTGGCGAGCTTACCCGGCATTATTTGTAAACACAAGGAAATGGTCTCCTTGAGAAAATCTTCTTGCCCCCGGTGCTTATCTCTTAGTTTGGCTATGTCGACTAATCCGGCCTGGTCCAAATCTTCCGGCCGAACGTCTCTCGGTATCGCTTTTCGTTGAATAACCCGCGAAATAACTTCAAAAAGCCGGTCTATCTCGACGGGTTTTGAGACATAATCGTTCATTCCGGCGTTTAAGAATTTTTCCCGGTCACCCTTCATGGCAGAGGCTGTCAAGGCGATAACCGGAATATCGGGATCACTAAATCCGAAAGTCGAGCCTCGGATCTTTCTAACGGCCTCCAATCCATCCATCTCCGGCATCTGGACATCCATCAGGATAACGTCGAAATGTTCCTGCTCCAGTGCTGTTAGAACTTCGTAGCCGTTGTTCACGGCCATAACCCGCTGGCCCGCTTCGGTCAAAAAATGAATGAGAAACTTCTGGGCAATTAGATTATCCTCAGCCAGTAAAATGTGCCACGACGGCATGGCCGAGCCTGGTTCCGCCTCCGCGCTCGGCGGTTGCTCGTCTGTTTGAAGAACCGCTGCAGCTTCTTCGAATTCGGCCGTAAAATAAAACCTGGAGCCCTGGCCTGGGTAACTCTCAAACCAGATGTATCCTTCCATCATCTCTACTAACTTCTTAGAGATAGCCAGCCCCAACCCGGTCCCTCCATACTTCTTGGAAACAGACCCATCAGCCTGGGTGAAGCTTTGGAAGAGTTCCGGTTGCTTATCTTCCCGAATCCCTATTCCGGTGTCACAAACGGAAAACAACAATGACACCGCCGTTTTTTTCCCCGGTTCCGGCGCAGATTCCGGGTCGTGTTTTGACACATTAACCTTGATTTCTCCCCGCTCCGTAAATTTGACGGCATTGCCCACCAGGTTGATCAAGACTTGCCGCAACCGGCCGGCGTCACCGATGAGAGTCCGAGGAATATCATTATCTACGCCATAACATAAGCCAATATTCCGGCGCTGGGCCTGAAGCATGAATACGCTCATAATATTATTCAAAAGATAGTAGAGGTCAAACGCTTCCCGGACCAGCGTTATCTTCCCGGCTTCTATTTTGGAGAAGTCAAGAATGTCATTGATAATAGTGAGTAATGAGCCGGCGGCGTCTTTAACCATCTCGACGCATTCCTTTTGCATCGAATTCAGGCTTGTCGTCAACAGCATGTCAGCCATGCCCATCACCCCGCTAATGGGAGTGCGAATCTCATGGCTCATGTTGGCCAGAAATTCACTCTTGGCCCGATTGGCGTTTTCAGCCAGATTTCTCGATAGAATTAATTCCCGCTCCATCCTTTTGCGTTCACTATTATCCCGGACAGTGCTCACCAACAGCGTCCGCCTGCCGGCATGATCTTTAATCTCGGTGATGACATGGTCAGTATCAAAAATAGCGCCGTCCTTACGCCGCATTTGGAACTCTCCACAGAAGACGCCGTCGTTGTTAAGTGCGAGAAAGAGGTCCCGACCAAATCTGTCGAACATTTCTTTATTTACATGGAGAAATTCTGTATCCCGGCCAACAGCCTCATCAACGCTGTAGCCAAAAATTGCTTCCATGGCCGCATTGGCCATCACGATCCGGCGGTTATGAGGTGTGATGACGAACACCGCTTCATGCAGACTGGAGAAGACGCTTTCTAATAATTTATTAGATTTCTTTAGTTCTTCCTCCATCTGCTTACGGTCTGTGATGTCCATGAAATTGCCTGAGACCCGGACTACTTGTCCGTCCCGACGGAATACTTTTGCCGTGGTCCGGACCCAAAGGTCCCTCCCCTGGGCGGTTGTAAACTGCAGTTCCAGATCATAGGGTTCACCCAGTTCCACCGCCCGCCGAAAAGCCTCGGCTAATATTTTACTATCTTCACCTTTGTAGAATTCAACGGACCTGGAGATATCATTGGGGTCGAAGTCCAAAGGTGATATCCCATAAATCCGGTAAACCTCTTCGGTCCAGAATAATTTCTTCGTCACTACATCATATTCCCAGCCGCCGACTTTGGTGATCCGTTGTGTTTCGTTCAAAAGAGCTTCACTTTTTCGCAACGCCTCCTCGACCCGCCGCCGGTCGGTGATGTCCAAGCTGGTCCCGATAATTCGATAGATGTTTCCTGTCTCATTGCGCAAAGGAGTCAACCCCGACAGCCACCATTTCTCGTTTCCCTGGAGGGCGGCCATTTCTTCAAACCGAATGGTCTCACCGGCTTCGACACACCGTTCCAGGCCGCGGTGCCAGGCTGCCGCCGTTTCCGGGGTAATCATTGGGACCAGTTCATCCGGGGTCCTCCCTTTGGTGTCGGCAACCGTCAATCCCGTCAGCCACCCCACAGCCAGGTTTTGATCAACATAACGGAAATCTCCTTCCGCAGTGACATCGACAACATAGACGCCCAAATCAACGCCTCGATAGATGCTCTGCAAAAAGGTTTCGCTCTCTCTTAATGACTTCTCCGTCTCTTCTCGCTCGACGATTTCCCTTTGAAGCCGCTCGTTGGCGTCATTTAGTTCAGCCGTGCGCACCAAAACCTGACATTCCACGTTCTCATAGGCTTGCTGCAGAGACTCTCTGGCCTGCTCTCTTTCGACCAGAACAGCCCCCAAATACGTCACAGTCCGCTGGTGATCCTTGATTAACCACCACAAGGCCAAAAAATAGGCCAGCAGACGCCAGACATGCCATAACCACCAAGTCGGGCACCAAAACCTGGAACACGGGAAGGTCAGTCCGGCGACACTAAATAAAGCAGCCAGAACCGTGAACAGAAACATATCCCGCTCGCTCGCCCGTCGCCAATTAAGAAAAAGACGGCAGGCGGAAATAGTGAACAGGACTCCCGCCACAAGATTAATTTGTATAGCGGCCGTGGTGAACCGCCCATTCTTCATCATCAACGGGAAAAACTCCCGACGGGTCAATATCAGCAAGCCCAAGACCAGCGAACCGGCAACCATTATCCGAGGGATTGTCCGGCGGAGCAACGGATCGTGCTTCTGTAACATTGGGGCCGCCCAGATTAGGGCAAACCAGCACGCCCCGGCAAGGCTACCCAAAGAATGTGACAGCACAAAACCTCTGCCCGACGCGGCCACCGCGTGGACCAAATCCAGCATACCCATACTGATGAAACCGATGGCCAGCAGGTGAAGCTCTACCGCCCGGTCCTGCCGTCTGTCTTGGAGCAGGAATATAGCCATAACAACGGCGGCCACACTTCCCGCCGCCTCCATGACGGTATGAAGCTCCGAATTCACCCACTCCCGATGGCCGAATAGGGCTAATAATCCCCATCCAACCAGCACCGGGCACAATGTCACGGATAGCAGCAACGCATTCTGAGATTTGTTCATTATCACCATTACGTCTCGGTCAGGCTGGATGCGGGCGCAACCCTCAGCCTATTTCATGTTCGGCATTATTCAGTGTTTGTTGGCTTACCCGGCTTCCCGTGTGTCCAAATCTTTTTCAATCGGCTGAGTTGAATTTCGCCGCCGGAACCACGGCCAGGGTCACCATGGCTTTGGAGATAAGAGTTTGTTCTATCCCAGCGACGGCAAAGACCTCGGATTCAGACACGATGATCTTCTTGCCGCCGTTAATCACCCTGGCCCGGCAGACCAGGCTCTCACCTCGGGCGGGTTTAAAGAAATTGATCTTAAACTCCACGGTCAGGATGCGATAATCTGGAGTAACGTTCGTATAGGCCGCGTATCCCGCGGTGTGATCAGCCAGGGTCGCGATCAATCCGGCATGACCAAATCCATCCTGCTGGAGATAATCAGGTCGCAGCACAACGCGGGCCTGAAACCGGCCCGGGGCCACCAGCTCCACCTCAAATCCACAAAATTGGGTGAAACCCTGGACATAATCTCTCTTGAGGAAATCGAACCACTCTTCGCTCATTGGGGCCCCTGCTGCAACGCGGTGATAACGGCCCGCATAAAGGCCGGCAGATCATCCGGTTTCCGGCTGGTGATCAGGTTTCTGTCCACCACCACTTCCTGATCAATATATCTGGCGCCGGCGTGGATCATGTCGTCTTTGATGGCAAAAAAACAAGTCACGGTGCGTCCTTTGAGAATATCGGCCGAACACAGCATCCATCCCGCGTGACAGATGGCCGCCACCACTCGACCTTGTTCGAAAAGCTTCTTGACCAGATTGACCATGGCCGGGTAACGACGCATGAAATCGGGGGCGTACCCGCCCGGGATAACAATTCCATGATAATCCGCAAATGAAATCCGTTCGGCACTGGTGTCCACTTTCACCGGCATCCCTGTTTTTCCTTTGTAACTATCTGAACTCCCGGAGCCGACCAGGGTGACTTCCGCGCCGGCCTCCCGCAGCCGATAGTAAGGATACCAAAGTTCATGTTCATTATACATATTCTCGGCCAGAATGATGATTCTTTTCCCTTCCAGTTCCATGATCTCACCCCTTCACATTGGTTGACCGTTGCTGGTTGCTCGTTGCCCGTTACTCGTTGCTGGGTTATTGATAATGCTCGGCTAAAAGTGGCGAGATGTCATTTAGGCCCTAAGCTGATTGCTCGACTTCATTGGGAGCGAGCCCCCAAGTCTATTTGTTTAACCCACTGATAGTCATATCGTTGCCCCCTGTGAAAATAACAACCGACTTTATTTAATCCATTAATCGGTAGCCCTCTATCCTTCAACCCTTGTCCAAAATTTATAGTGACCGTTTCACTACCTCTTACCCGAAACATGCAACCAGCAACCCGCAACACCACGACATCAGGCCCAAGTCATTCGCTAACATAAAAAGCCGCCACGACAATTGTGTTTTTTGTTGCCTTTAGCCGCATAGTAGAATAGATTAGCCTGATAATCAAGTCGAAATGATATGGCAACCATCCCTCAAACGTTTTATGCTATCAGTTACCAACGCAAGATAGGGATATCAGATGGGGTCACTCTCGTCCTGAGTCCGCATTCTATGACCACCACCAAACCAGAAAAAAAGGAGAAAAAGATGGAGGAAAAGATTGAGGTTATTGAAGGTGCTGAGTTAACACGAAAAAAAATCGCCTTCCGGCTACTGTACACCTTTCTGTTCGTTATTATTTTAGAAATCCTTAAGTATATCGTTCAAGTCATCGCCTTGTTTCAGTATGTCATCCTATTCATCACCAAAAGTTACAGCCCACCTTTGAGGAACTTCTCAAATAAGATCTGTAACTACAGTTACCGCGTCATGCGCTACGTGACCTTGAACGAAAATGCCCGGCCATTTCCATTCGCAGAGTTCCCCATGGAAGCTGATCCGAGTGAACCAGAAGTTCGCTTCGACTAGCCGTCAGATTTCCACACTTTTTTTGACACATCGCAAGAACGCAAAGGCTGATTAACTGGTCCTTTGCGTTTTTTGCGTCTTTGGGGTCCCCTGTGAGCTTCATCTTATCAATAAATCGCTGGAAGGAGATTATGAAAAACTTCAGGATGTTTCTGTGGCTTTGGATTTTTGTCTGGCTATCCTTCTTAAACACCGGAATTGCGGCCGGCCAAACACAGCCGACGAACCGGGCGAGGGAGCTTATCCCCCGAGAAGTCATTATAGGGAATCCGGTGCGTACCTCTGTCCGAATTTCCCCCGACGGAACCAAACTTTGCTATGTGGCTCCATCGGCCCACGGCGTACTCAATGCCTGGGTTAAAACTATTGGTCGGAACGATGACTCGATGATTACCAACGATACTCATCGGGGTATCACCCACTGCGGGTGGGCATTCAACGGTCGCCAGATTCTCTACATTCAAGACAAAGACGGCGACGAAAACTGGCATCTTTACGCAGTTAACCTAACCAC
>JADFYC010000111.1 GCA_015233295.1 Deltaproteobacteria bacterium
GCCAATGGAGCCGAGCTTTTTCAATTGATCTTCCGGCCGGAGTAGCGTGACCAGACCGGCCTCGGTAGACCCATAGGCCTCGAACAATTGAGAGTTCTTGAAATATTCCATGATGGCCAGTTTGGTGTCTTTTCTCACCGGGGCGGAGGAACACATCAGCTTCCGGATGGCGCTGACATCGTACTTGTACTTAACCTCGTCGGGCAGAGCCAACATCATAATATAATGTGTGGGCACCAGCGAAGTAAAGGTGATTTTCATTTCGGACAAGGTCTTTAGCAGATGTTCCGGATCAAAACTGATCATGTTGTAAACGCACACCGCACCGTAGGTATAAGTGAACACGAAGGAGTAATATATGGAATTGATGTGGCACATGGGCATGACCAGCAGACCGGTATCGTCGCGCGTAAATCCTAGTTCGGCGATGTTGGTCAGGTACTGGGCGATATAGCTTTCGTGACTTCGGACCACTCCTTTGGGTTTACCGGTGGTGCCCGAGGTGTACATGATTGTCCAGATGTCCTCATGGCCGACTTTGGCGGGCGGTTCGTCCGAAGAGGCGTTTTTGATCAAGTCTTCGTAATGCAGATAACCGTCCGGGGCGTCTTGGCCGCCAAAGAAGATGTAATTGCCGGCGGGAATGCCGGGTATCTTATTTTTTAGGGTGTTGACCCCGGATACGAATTCGCCGCCTACGATGAACGCCCTGGCTTCTGAGTTTTCCAAGATGTAGTGATACTCAGCCGGCGGCATTCGGAACATGATCGGGACGCAAATAAGTCCAGTTTTGGCCGTGGCGCCGTATATCTCCATCCATTCAACGGAATTATAGGCGATGACGGCGACTTTATCCCCCTTTTTTAAACCTAAACCTAATAGGGCATTCCCCAGTCGACAACATCGCTCATTCCATTCCCGGAACGTCATGGCCCGGTATAGATCTCGGGCGCCCATTTTGTCCGGGTACATGTAAGCCGCGACGCGGAGCAGGTCACCTACGGGCATCCATCTACTCATTTTATTCTCCTCCTGAATTGATCATATGCCGACCTTTGCCGTCTGGTGAGAACGGTTTGTAATGCGATATGTACTGATTTCTATTGGGTTAGCGTCTGTCAAGTTAAACTAGAAGATCGCTGATGTCAAGAAAAATAGCTACGCCATAGCTGTTTGGTAGCTATCGAGAAAAAAAGCACAATTGATGTCCGGACCGGCCTGAGTTTGTTCCATCCCGGAGCCAAAATTCTTCTGTCAAGGTGCCGGGAGTCCGGGAATGGGCGACCACCCTTGTCCAGGTGACGCCGCGCATGAGAAAATAATTTGATCATCTGTATTTTAAATTTTTGGTATTAATGGTATAGGTAGGCTAGAAAAAAACTGAGAGGTCATATGGACAAAATAGAAGATTTGAAAATTCAGTCGGCTAACGAACCGGATTCCGAAATAGTCCACAATCTCCTGGGGATGGAGCTATACAATCAGCAGCAGGTGGACGAGGCGCGCCGGCATTTTCTCAGGGCGGTGGAGCTTAAGCCGGATTACGTGGAGGCCTGGTATAACCTGGGAATTCTCGAAAGCGAAAATGGGCTGCCCGAAACCGCCGTGACCTACTTCAAGCAGGTCGTAACCATCAATCCCCGCGTCCATGATGCCTATAACTATCTGGGCGTGCTTTATTGCCGGCTTGAGCAATGGGACCAGGCAGAACCCGCCTTTGCCAAGGCTTTTGAACTGAATCCCAAGTCCATTGAACCACTGTTTAATGTGGCCCGGATGTACGAAAACACCGGCCGCCTAGATGAGGCCGTTAAGATCTTTGAAGTATTTTTGGAGACGCGGGAGGCCAATGTCCTGGTTTTAAACACGCTGGCCAGCCTCTACTTGAAAAAAAATGATAAGCCTCGTGCTCTTAAGGCCCTGACCCGGTCCCTGGCCGTTTTTGAAAATCAGCCGGAGATGAAGGACACCGTGGTCAGGCTGAAAATGGACCTGGAGCCACCCGTGGCGGCCCGGCGTAGACCCGCTTTACCAGCCATTGCTCTGGACCCGGACTGGCCCGAGGTCAAAAACCTGCTGGGCGGAGAAGCAGGGGTGCCCACGGCCGCCAAACCGTTAGCTGCGGTTGGTCCGGGGGCCGACCCTTATCTGAAACACATCCCGCAGGCGGAACGGGCGTCGAAGGTGGGGATGAACATCCTGATCATGGGTGACTTTGACGTGGCCAAGGGGCTTTCTTCTCTAATGCGGGCCATCAACCGGTACACCATTCACCGAGCCAGGTTGATTACCTGGCATCATGACAGCCTGGACGATCCGGCCGATGTGTTGCTCGACGATTGTGACGGTGATTTCGAAGAGGCCGACCGGCTGGTTCAGCTTGCGGATTTCTTTCATTTTGGGCGGCAGATATTTAATTTTCCGGGAGTAGATTTTAATGTGCTGGTTCAGCCTCATAATGCCTTGATCCAGTATTTTGGGCCGGAACTGGTCAACGAGGGTCCCCGGATCTATGAATATCACAGGAAAACAGGGCTTAAGGCCGTCGCTCCCTGGGAGTGGTCGGCCCACTCTCGGGTGCCCCTGGCCTATTATCATGTGGCGCCTCTGATGATCATGGAGGAGGATTACGTCGCCCCGACTCCGGGTGACGAGACCTGGCGGATTCGACATTTTCCAACCAACCGGCAAGTTGACGGAACTGACCGGATATTATCCCTGATTGACCGGATCAAAAAAGATTACCCGGTCGAACTGGAAATCCTGGAGGGTACTGCAGCCTTGGCCAAGATTAAGAAAACCCCGCGAGCGCATCTGGTCATAGGCTCCCTGGCCGCGAGCGGACCGAGTCACCAGGTGGTGTCAGCCATGGCCAGGGGAGAAGTGGCCATGACCAACCTAAGTAATTGGTTCTTGAGCCTCCACCCGGCCAGCCCCATAATTAATCTGGACACTCAAGATTTGGAAAACCAACTCAGACAGTTGTTGTCGGATAGGTCGGCCGTGGCGGGTCGATCACAACTCTCCCAGGCCTGGATAAGAGATCATTTCGACGCCCGGGTCGTGGTGGCCCAATACGTCCACCTGTATGACGCCATCTATTACGGGGAACGGTCCGCCGGTCGATTACTGTTGACTTGACCCCTCCAGGTTGGTTGGAATATAATGATTTAGCTTGAAGTGTCGGCGTCATTGACGCATAATGAAACATCCGTTACCTGTTACCTGTTACTGGTTGCCTGTTATCGGTACCGGTTCATCGTCCGGGTTAAGGTTTCATCCATAAATAATTAATCTTGCATTTCGCCTCAGAAGGCGAACATATTGAATCTATTCGATTCATTTTTTGGCTGTTGGGTAAGAACCGAATAAAATCAACAGGGGTGCGGAACGTAAAATTAATTGTTACATATGATGGGCAACCAGGAACCAGCAACGTGCAACGAGCAACGTGCAACCAGATTTATCATTCCGTCGGGCGAAATGATTATGTCCTCCACAAACGAAACCATAAAAGAATATCTGATCCGAAAAGAGGCCTTCAGCCTTTATAATGTCAAGCGGATGTTCAGCCTATTAGGTAAGTTAAGTGAAACTGAACAACTTTTGTTTCAGATCGTTCCCTACCTGCTGAGCCTTAATCATCCTGAATATCCCGGGTATGTGGATGACTCGGATACCCCTTACGGCATCTACAACTTCAACTGGTTGAAATCGATTAACGATAGTTTCGGGACGTTGTTTCCTAAAGCCAAGTCTACACCCAAATTTGTCTTGCCGCGGGTCATCCCCATCCAATCTTTGATGCTTATGGGCAGTACCGGGACCATTGGGCAGACGGCCAAATCTGATTTTGACTATTGGTTGTGTGTGTCTGAAAAGGACCTGGGCTACCGCCGACTACAATTGTTCAAGCAGAAGACGACCTCTTTAGAAAATTGGATCATGAAGCAAGGTGTGGAGGTGCATTTTTTTCTGGTTGATGTCGATCACATCAAGCAAAACGAATTTGGGCGGGTTGACGCCGAAAGCGTGGGTTCGGCTTTGGGCGCTTTGCTCAAGGATGGATTGTATCAGACCATGATTTTGATTGCCGGCAAACTCCCGTTATGGTGGCTTCTTCCGCCGCATCTAACCGCCGCGGAATATACCCGGCATGTGGGAGTGATCAAAGAGAATTCCTCCTATGAACTGCCCTTTGACGACTTCATTGACTTGGGGAGCGTCTCCTTGGGGGAATTTTTGCAAGAATTTTTTGGCGCGGCCCTGTGGGAGATATTCAAGGGGCTGAAGTATCCCTATAAGTCGGTAATCAAAATGGCCCTGTTGGAGATGTACCTGAACCCTGATCAAGACAATGAATTATTAAGGGAAAAGCTCAAGAAAGCAGTATTTGAAACTCCTGAAAGGGAGGACCTCTCGGATCCATACATGCAATTGTTTCGGGCCACTCTAGAATACTATAATAAGAAGAAGCTGATGGCCGAAATGAGTATGGTCAAGAAGTGTATTTTGATGAAAGTGGAATTGCCCCCAGACTATCTGGAGGTCCCGCACAGTCTGAAATTGAATGACCCCAAACGTGATTTGGTTCAATTCTTGAGAAGATGGCAGTGGGACGAGGAAGAGCTGGTCAGCGTCAGATTGTTGTTGGCCAGGGACTTTTCGGAACTAATGAAGTTCCGTAAGGAAGTAAGGCGGCATTTTCTTAGTGGTTTCGGCCGGATTACCGATATGCTGAAACAGCGCCCCGAAGTCCAGAGCAGCATTACTCCAGATGACTTGACCGTCCTTTCTAGAAAACTGGCGGTTTTTTATGGTCAAAAAAAGAATAAAATAGAGACCATGACCGGGTTGTACGGAGAAGGTCTACAAGAAGATAAAATAACCATATATTTTAATCTGGAGAAGCGTTTCTGGTATTTGTTCCGGGGTCACTTGACTAAAGACGATATTCTCCAGGGGCGTAGTCAAGACAGGCTGCTTCTGAAAACTTCCTGCCTGGTTAAGCTGGTCACCTGGTGTCACCTAAATAAATTATACCGGAACGCCGGCCAGGTCACTCTCCACTCCGGCGAGGCAAATGTTTCTCTTCCGGATATCCAGTTTTTTATGAAGCACTTAGAAAAAATATACCAGCACGTTGATGTTATTTCAATGGATAATGAGATACTCTTATCCCCATCATATCTTGTTAAAATGACATGTGTCTTGAATTTTGTTTCCCATGCGGGGGCTAACGCTCTAGACCGGATTGATGTCGTCTCCCAAACTTCTTGGGGAGAATATTACTGTCAATACGAATCATTACCGGATGAACCCGGGTCTGACCACAACCTGGACGCCCTGGCCGGGATACTAGTAGACACTTTGCACCGCCAACATAAAATATATCGGTCCAATGTTCATATTTACACACCTAGAGCCAGGTTGTCCCCAACGATGTGGAAGCTTTTGAGCCAATCCCTGGACGACTGCGGCCTGGCTCTTGATCGGGACAATACTATTAAAATTGTGGACCCGGGCTTACTTAGATGCCAGGCCAAAATACCGCCGAAAATTCCGCCCAAGACTCAACTAAAGCCCCAGGAGCAGAAACTCGTTGAGATGCTGAGCAAAATGAAACCGCCGCGTCGCGACAAAACCAGGCTTGATATTTGAGAGGTTACTGGTTATCGGCTGCTGGTCAATGTCATTGACTTAAGATTCCAGGCTTGGTGTCCGCATTACCCAGGGTGGCGCTTCGCTGGGTATATGGTTCCAATACGCGCAGCGTCCTTGAGTCAATGACATTGACCCACAACTCGCAACACGCAACCCGAAACATCAGACAGTAAGGCTGAGCCATGAAGACGGAAACTCGTGAATCGAATAAAAAAGAGGCCATTTATCCCAAGACGACGACCTTTCTTTTGGCCACAGCCAGCAAAGACCTTCGTAAAAGTATCATCAGCGCCCTCAATTTTATAGGGTATTCAAAATACTTCTTTGGCCGCACGGGGACTGAGGCCTGGGAATTTCTCAAGGGGATCCCCATCGATTTTGTGATCGCTGAATGGCAACTTCCGGAGATGGATGGCTTTGTCCTGCTGAAGATCACTAAATCCGATGAGACGTTTGCCAATATTCCTTTCGTCCTGATCGCAGATGAGTTGACCAGACAAAAGGTGATTGATGCGGGCAAAGCCGGGGTCAGTGCGATCCTCCTTAAGCCCTTGACTATTGGACTTATCCAGGAGAAACTGGAAAAAATTTATGCTCTGTTGGAAGATCCCAGCACGAAGCAAGCTGAAAAACTGATCGAAGAAGGTAAGACCTTAAAGTATGACGATGCCTTGTTCAACTTTCGGATCAGTTTCAAAAAAGTCACGACCTTGCTTGAGAGTGCCGAAATCTATTTCAATATTGGTTACATTATGTTGGGAAAGGGCAAGTATGACGATGCCTTGTTCAACTTTCGCAAAGCTACTCAGATAAACAGCGCTTTCATCAATGCCTATAGAATGATGGGCCAGATTTATCAAAAAATGGGCCGGGCCAAGGAGGCCGGCGAGGCCCTGGAGGCTGCCGCCGAATTATATATGGATCAGGACATGTTCGATAATGCGGAAAAGATTTATACTGAAATTGCTAAGATAAATCCTGATTCTGTTAACGTTTATAATACCTTGGGGATACTCGCCCGAAAGAAGGGTGATTCAAAGGTGGCAATGGCTTATTACAAAAAGGCGCTCAAGGTAAACCCACAAGATGAGAATGTGTATTATAATATTGGGCGGCTAAACCTGGACATCAAGCGGTTTGACGAGGCGCGGAAATCATTTATGGCGGCTCTGAATATTAATCCAGACTTTCGTGAAGCCAGAAATATCCTCCGCTCGCTGGACCTGGGGTTGAGTTTGTAGGCAGACTATGGCGAGAGCCTGTTGGATATGAACAACTAACTGTTACGTATAGTTATTGCTGCTCTTAGAATTGCCCTTAACCGTCTGGTTATCGCAAACCCGTAACTCGCAACTCGAGACCGGAAATCCGCAATTCGGAATAACTAATCGCTTTTGTTTCTTAATTTATACCGGCGGGACACGCCCAAAGAGCCTTGCCCGACCGGTTTTGGAGAAGGGAGTACATTCACATGTCACAAATATTTAGTTTGCAAGGGGCCCGCAAGATAATTTTCGGATGCGGGTCGGTCAGCCAGATCGCTCAGGAAGCTAAATTCCTTAAAGGGACAAAAGTCCTCCTGGTGGTGGATCAGCAAATCGCCCAACTCAACCTTATGGATAAGGTTATCGCTCCGTTGAAGGGATCGGATCTGCCAGTTGTCGTCTATTCCGGGGTATTGCCGGAACCGTCCCCCCAGATGGCTGAAGATGCCGCGGTCATGGCCAAAACCAATGGATGCGACCTGGTCATCGGACTGGGTGGCGGTAGCGCCCTGGATGTGGCTAAGGCTGCCGCCATGTTGGTTGTACATGGTGGTAAAATAGAACAATATGCCGGCCAAGACCTGGTTCCCGGTCCGGGCTTGCCGACTATTATGATTCCCACCACGGCCGGTACGGGCAGCGAGGTGACCAGAACGTCGGTGTTTACCTTCCGAGAGCAAAAACGCAAAGCCGGAGTGAATAGCCCGCACCTTTACCCTCTGACCGCCGTGTTGGACCCGGAATTGACCTACACGGTGCCACCCCTGGTAACGGCTTATACGGGGATGGATGCCCTGACTCATGCCATTGAATCTTTTACTTCAAACGCGGCCAACCCGATCACCGATGTGTATTCCCTGAGAGCAATTGAACTGATTGCCCAGAGCCTTCGGCCTGCCGTATTAAACGGGAAGGATGCCAAAGCCAGAGAAAATATGCTGATGGGCAGTTTATTGGCCGGCTTGGGCTTGACAGGATCGGGTGTCGGCGCGGCTCACGCTCTGGCTTATCCTCTGGGCGCGGAATATGGTCTGCCCCACGGTTTGGCCAACGCTTTCCTGCTGGCCGAGGTGATGGAATTCAATCATGTCGTGAACTTGGAAAAATTTGCCCAGATTACTTGGGCCATGGGTGAAAACACCGATGACTTGTCAGTGAGACAGGCGGCGGCTATGGCTTCTGAATTGGTAACGGAGCTTTTTGAGGATATCGGGTTGGATAGGCAACTTTACGAGACCAGGATTCCCCCTTCCCGGTACCCGGAACTGGCCGTGGAGGCGATGAAGGTTACCCGCCCGGTTGAGAATAATCCCCGGTTAATTAATGCCGAACAGGCCGTAGGTATTTACGAAGCCGTGTTTGGTGAAGAGGATTTTGATGAGGTCGGGTAACTCTCAATTAGTGATTGTGAATGGAAAAAAGGATCATCAATGAAAATTGTCGCCGTTATTCCCGCCCGATACGGGTCCCATCGGTTTGCCGGTAAGCCACTGGCTGATATCGCCGGTAAGCCGATGATTGTTCATGTGTATGAACGAGCCGCGTCTTCGGCCATCTTAGATGATTTGCTTGTGGCCACGGATGACGAGCGGATTGCCGAGGCCGTGACTCGGACAAACGGCCGGGCGGTGATGACGGCGAAGACCCATCGATCTGGAACGGATAGAATCGCTGAAGCTGTGGCCGGTCTGAACCTTGACCCGATGGATATTGTGATCAATATTCAGGCTGACCAACCATTGTTTGACCACCGGAGTATCGAACAGGTGATCCGCCCCCTGACTGCCGACGTCGGTCTGCCCATGTCCACTTTGATCTATCGTATCACTGATGAACAGGAGATAAACGACCCCAATAACGTCAAAGTGGTGATGGCGGTGGATGGTTCGGCGTTATATTTTTCCCGATCTCGGATCCCTTACCTGCGGGGCTGTCCGGGTACGATACCGTTCTATAAACATCTGGGAATTTACGCGTATCGGCGGCATTTTCTAACTACCTTCGTCCAACTGCCTGAAGGACAATTGGAATCATTGGAAAAATTGGAACAGTTGCGCGCCCTGGAAAATGGTTTCCGGATTATGGCCGTCCAAACCGAATATGACTCGCCGGAGGTAGACACACCGGAACAATTGGCCCGGGTGGCCGAAATTTTGAACGGCCTCCATTAGCAGGAGCTACCGTGAGGTCTTCTTGATGTCGGAGCCGCTTATTTGTTCTAATAATCCTGAACTGAACGTCGATGAATTAATGACCCGAGTAAAGGCCGAAGCGACCCGGATCAGGCACCCGAATTGGAACCCTTCAGGCGTTGAGACATTGAGGCCGACCGGGGAAATGACCTCAGCTCCTGCCATCATCGACCTGTCGGCGACTCGAACCGTTATTGCCACGGCTGAATCTGAAGCCGGTCTCTGCGTTGACCCTCCGCGTTTAGTTCGCTTCCGTGGTCTTACCGGGTTTATCGCTCGATGGGTCGGCAAGATCGTGCTATTCCTATCCCTGTTCATCATCAACCGGCAAAGAGCCTTTAATACCGCGGTCGTGTACGCCCTGAGGAGTTTGACTGATCACCTGGACACCCTAAATTCAACGGCAGTTAATCGGTTGCATTCCCAGATGAATACCGCACTGGCTGAAATTGATGCCGTCAAATCCGAGTACTCGCAGGCCGTGGCTCAGCTCAAATCCGAACACGATGAGATGAAAAAAGAGATTGATGCCGTCAAATCCGAACAGGCCCAGATAAGAAACCAGATAAGAAAGGGGATAGCCCCATCCTGACCAGGCTTAACTATACTTGACACGGCCATAATTGGCGCTTCTGAGAGCATCTGTTGCTGGTTGCTTGTTACGTGATTACTCGTTGAAGACAACCAGCAACAAGCAACGAGAAACCAGCAACACGAGATAGCTGCCAGTCGCGGAATCAATACAAGAACATCGGCTTGCCTTCCATATTCCA
>JADFYC010000112.1 GCA_015233295.1 Deltaproteobacteria bacterium
ATTTTAATTCCGGAGATCAAGTTACGGCTAAAGTCATCAGCGTCTCCAACAAAGAGAGAAAAATCGGTCTGTCCATTAAGCGATTGGAAGAAGACGACGAGAAGTCCATTTATCAAGACTACCTGACTGGACAGAAAGCCGCCACCTCCAACGTCGGGCAACTGATAAAAGAGGGGCTGGAACTGGCCGAGCAAAAGAAACTCGAAAGCGAGACAGCCGACAAGCCGCTAGAGGTTAAGGCTGAATAAGTTACCCGACGAGTGTCCATATCGCTCCCTCTGGGCCAGTGTTTATATACATCTCCCATTCTCGATTTTGATTTAAAACTCACCGCAAAGACGTCCGGAGTGGCAGGGTGAACAAGTTTTTCCTGTCGGCCGGGCGCCCTTGCGGTGATCAGTTACGGGACCGGTGAGAGTGGAGGATAATGGCCAAAGTGTAAAAGCATATATTTTGAATGGGCATAATAGGCGCTTTTAGAAGTGACATGGTTGCCGGTTGTCTTCAACGAATAACGAGAAACCAGTAACAAGGAAACAGATTACTATCATCAAGATCGGTAATAGTGAGGCCGCTAATTGAAGAAGCACCCAATAATGTTAGGCCTGGTCGTGGCATTTGCCGTGTCGGCTCTTGCCTTAGCGGGCATGGCCGCCACCGGGTTCTTATTTAAAGACAACGCCGGCATTTCCTTGAGCGATAAGATTGCCGTGATCACCATCAAAGGGGTCATGCTGGAGTCCCGGAAGACCATTGAAGATATTGAAAAATATAAAAAAGATAGATCAGTTAAAGCTATTATTATCAGGATCGATTCTCCCGGTGGAGCCGTCGGGCCAGCCCAGGAGATATATGCGGCGATCAAGAGCGCCAGGGCGAGTAAAAAGATCATTGCCTCGCTAAGCAATGTGGCGGCTTCCGGCGGCTATTATGTGGCTGCACCGGCGGACAAAATCATCGCCAACCCGGCGACGTTGACCGGGAGTATCGGGGTGATCATGGACTTCGCCAACGTAGAAGAATTACTAAAGAAAGTTGGACTTAACTTCATCACCCTTAAGGCGGGAAAATTCAAAGATATCGGCTCGGTATCCCGGCCCATGACCGCCGAAGAAAGAGAACTCCTGCAGTCAGTCATAAACGATGTCCATGGCCAGTTCATTCGGGCGGTAGCCGAAGGGCGGAAGATTCCCCAAGACAAGATCAGGGAGATAGCTGATGGTCGGATATTTACCGGGGAGCAAGCTAAGAAAATGGGCCTGGTGGATCAGCTCGGGGGATTTTTGGATGCAGTGGAACTAGCCAAGAAGCTTTCCGGCGCCGCGGCCAATGCTAAAGTTGTCTATTCCGATCAGGATAAAAAGGCATTTATGGAGCTTTTTGCCGCCCAACTGGCCAATACCATCATGGACCGGTTGAATCTCCGGGGAGCTGCGCCGATGTTTATTTCTCAGTCCCTTTCCTTGGGCCGCGATTAATGACTCCCCGGCCGGCGGGCCACCCTGAGACGGTTCCGGAACTCCCTGACCGGCATCGTGATGTTGCATTCGTTAAACCATGATAAACGGCGCCGGAGGAAAAGATACAAGTTAACCACGGGAACCCTCTGAAGTATGCCTTGGGCCGCCGCCTGGCGAATTGCCCTTATCTGGTGACTCTTGGAATTCGCCCTAATTTAACTGATTATGAGCCCTGGCAAATAGAAGCTATCAAACAGGCGGAGGTCATCTATTTTCCCACCAAATTATATGCCCACTCGTTATCCTCTATGGGAAAGCGCATTTTTCCCGGGATCAACGACTACGAGTACGCCGGGGACAAAATAAAGCAAGCAACCCTGTTTAATCTCCTTGATATTCCATTTCCCCGAACTAAGTGCTATTATGGCCGCCAGACGGACTTAATCCTAAAGGACTTTGATTTCCCCTTTGTGGCTAAGCTGCCTCGGGCCTCGGACGGTGGCCGTGGTATTTTCCTGGTCCGGCAGCCATCGGACCTGGCCGCCTACCGTCGCATCACTAACGTGGCTCTTATCCAGGAATTTTTTGATATCGAGTCGGAATACCGGGTGGTGGTGATCGCTCACCGTATTGCCCTGGCCTACCGGCGGGTGACGGCGAAAGGCGATTTCCGGGGTAATCTGTTTCAAGGGGCCCAGGCGGTTTTTGGGAATATCCCTTCGGAAGTATTGTCTCTGGCCCTGGAAGTGAGCCGGAAATGCCGGTTTGACGATGTGGGGCTTGATATATGTTTGACTGGGGGAAGGTGCTACGTACTGGAAGCCAATATGCTGTACGGCCGGGCCGGGTTTAAGCTGGCCGGGTTGGATTACAAACAACTCCTTTGTGACCTGATTGGGCAAGGAGTAATCTGATACTTCTGGTTGTGTGTCGCTAATTACGAGTCTTGAACTCTGTTTCCAGGCTGGAGGCGACCACAAGATGGTCTACAGTTGCCACACAACCTTTGCCCCGAAACCCGTAACCCGCAACAGGATTAGAAGGCGATATGCCAGAGCCAGGACAACTTGTCGAATTCATAAATGAAAGGTCGATAATTGCGGCCGTGTGTCTGCAGGCCAAGGGGCCGCGGGTATTGCTATTGACCGAAAATAATAAGGAAGTCAGTTTGTCTGCCAAACGGCTTCTAATAGACGGCCCTTTCCTGGGCAACGTGGATGATGGACGGGGGCGCTTGCTTCAAGCCATTCAAGCCACCGTTCAGAAACGAGAGGAAATTAAAAAAAGGGTCTCAACGGAGGACCTGTGGGATCTGTTGAACTCTGAAACCGGTCCTTTTTCTTACCGGTATCTGGCTGAGCTAACTTTTGGTGAAACGGTCACCATTCATCATCTTTCGGCAATTTGTCGAGCCGTGTTTGAAGACAAACTTCACTTTAAGATGGTGGAAGATCAGGTGGTCCCCAACTCACCCGATAAGGTTGAGGCGATCAAACTTAATCTGGAAAAGGAAGCGGCCAAAGAACGCCAAATTGAACAACTGGCCGGCATCCTAAAAATGATGATCGATGCCCCGGATCAGTTGAAAGAAGGAGAACTGGCCCTTATCGTGCCTCTGCTCAAGGAAGTGGCCATTTTTAACAGCGAAGCGGAGTGCTACCTTTTGGCTAAGGAAGTGATGCAACGGGCCAACAAATTTCATCCGGAGATGCCATTTAAGTTACTGGTAGACTTCGGAATTTTTGATCAGGACGAAAATGTATTTCTTCATCGGTGTTGCGTCCCCTTAAGCTTCTCCGACGAACTACTTAGCCAGGCGTGTACCCTGGACATCCCACCTATCCGCTCTTGCTCTGACGCAGTCGACTTAACCTCCCTTCCGTTGATCACCATTGATGCCAGCGGCACCCGCGACCATGATGACGCCATAAGCCTGGAACGACTTCCGGAAGGGTACCGTCTGGGCGTCCATGTCATTGATGTGAGCAGATTTATCCCTAAAGGATCTCCTCTGGATCGGGAGGCCAGGGAACGGGGGACATCTATTTACCTGCCCGACAGACGCATCCCCATGCTTCCGGAAGTGATGAGCGAACAGGTCCTAAGCCTTGTCCCAGACTATGAAAAGCCCGCGGTAAGCGTCCTGGTCGACTTAGACGAAAGCTTTGAAATTAAGTCGTTTCAGATTGTGCCCAGCTTGATTACCATCCACCGTCAGCTTACCTATGTTGAAGCGGATGAAATGATCGGCTCGGATCGGGATATGACCTTGTTATACGATATCACGAGAAAATTCCGTCAGAAAAGACTGGAATCCGGAGCCGTAGATTTATCTGTTCCCGAATTGCTCCTTTGGGTGGATGATAACAAGAACATCACGGTCAAGTTGATCAGTCGCGAATCCCCTACCCGAATGCTGATATCGGAACTGATGATCATGGCCAATGGGTTAATGGCTCAGTTTGCCATGGATAACGGCCTGCCCATTCCCTTTCGGAGTCAGGGGGAGCCTCGGGAAAGAGTCGAACGGCCGGAGGGCGAGATTGATCTCTACCTGGATTATAAGCAACGTCGGGCCCTGAGCAGGTTTTTATTGGACATCTCGCCGGAACCACATGCCGGATTGGGGTTGCCGGCCTATACCAACGTCACTTCCCCTATTAGACGGTATTTAGACCTGATCGCCCAACGGCAATTAATGGATTACATCCGAGAGGGCAAACGGGGCTACGCAGATGAGGAGTTGAAAGAAATAATTTCTGTGGTCAAGCCCGCGGTGCAACGGGCCAACCTGGTCAGGCAGAAGCGAACCAGATACTGGCTGTTGAAGCATCTGTCCGCCCGGGTAGGCGACTGGTTGCCGGCTCAAGTGTTAGATAAATCGCCCCATTCATACCGGATGATCCTGGAGGAATATCTTTTTGAATTGAATATGCCGACTGCGAATTCCATCCCGTTATTCCCCGGCGACCATCTGCGGGTCAAACTGGAGAAGGTGAATTATCGGGACGACATAATTAAGGTCTCGGTTTAGGGAAGGCGGCCATGCCATTACCGGGAACCCCGCGGGTATCTATTGTTGTTCTAAACTGGAACGGAATCAGGTTCTTAGACGAATGCTTAACCTCGGTGAAAGATCAGTCATTCAACGATTTTGAGCTGATCCTGGTGGATAACGGCTCCCATGACGGCAGTGTCGATTACGTTAACCGCAAGTACCCCTGGGTGAGAATTATCTCCAATGCTGTTAATCAGGGATTTGCGCGGGGAACAAATCAGGGGATATCTGAAGCCGCGGGAAGCTACCTGGTTACCTTGAACAACGACACCAGAGTCGAACAGGACTGGCTTCTGGAGTTGGTTAAGACCATGGATGCGGATAATGCCATCGGAGCCTGCCAGTCGCTTGTCTTGTTTTATGATGATCCGGAATTGATCTATAATGCCGGGATAGACATTTCTCGCACGGGTTATCCCCGGAACAGAGATTTCAGCAAAAAGCGGGCCTCGGCCGGCCGGGCGGGACCAGTTTCCGCCGCCTGCGCCTGTAGCGCCATTTACCGCAGAGAGGCGCTGAACCAGGTGGGGCTTTTCGACGAGTCCTTCTGGTCTTATCATGAAGATGTTGATCTGTCCTGGCGTCTCAGGCGAGCCGGTTGGAAGATCCTCTTCACGCCAACCTCAGTGGTGTACCATCATGGGAGCGGTTCCACTTCCTATTTGAGCCCTCTGGCGCTGCATCATAGTGCAAAGAATTTGCTTCTGATGAACGTCAAGAACGGCTCTGTCCCGCAGGTCGTCTGGCAATTTTTGACTATAGCTTTTAGATACCGGAGATATATTCTTAAGCCACCGTGTGCTCGGGAAACAATGAAATTGCTCCCTCAGGCTCTGGCGGCGCGGCGGAGTATCAAGAATTGGGCCTCAACCACACATTTCCCTGGAACGGCGTCTGAGTTGTCCCATCTAGACGTTGCGGTAACCACTAAAGTGGAGTCGTCATGAGTAAAGTGCTTATCATATCCACCATGCCTCTACGGACCAAAGACCGGGTTATCACCGGACCGGCCATCCGGTCTCTGGAAATGGCCCGGGCTTTATGCCAGTCAGGGCATGATGTAGTCTTGGCCGAGCCGGCCAACAGACCAATTGAGGCTATGACCAATATTGATGGCTCCGGTGTCTTGGACCAGCCACCTTCCCTGCAGTTTGCCCATTGGTCTGATGACACGTTGGAGGATATCTGCTCCGGAAAAGATGTTTGTATTCTAAGCCATTATATTGCCAAAAGATTTTTAAGCAAAGTCAAGAATATCCCGACAGTGGTAGACCTGTTTGATCCTGAACTTTTCGCGACCCTGGCTTGTTTCAACTTATATGGTCGGCGCGAGGCGTTTTTTATGGATCTGGAACGAGTTAGGGAAAATATTTTCGCCGCCTTACTGTATGGCGACTTCTTCGTTACGGCTAATGAACGGCAAAAAGACTTCCTTTTGGGTATGTTATCGGCGTTGGGTCGGATTGGCCCTGGTGAATTAACTGATCATATGTTTGGGGTTATCCCCACCGGCGTTCCCTCTACTCCGCCCAAAAGCACCGGAGCTTCTTTTATCAGGGGGAAGCTGATTCCGGAAGATTGGCGTATAGTTCTGTGGCCGGGAGGGATTTATCCCTGGTTTGATGGAGAAACCGCAGTTAGGGCCTTTTCCATAGTGGCCAAACAAATAGAGCGTGTGGCTTTGGTTTTTGTCGGCGCCCATAATCCAGTGTCCCCTACTTTTTCCCAAGATGGATTCAAGGTAACAAAAGAATTAGCTGAATCTTCGGGATTGTTAGGCCGGCGAGTCTTTTTCTACGATTGGCTGCCCTATGATGACCGGGCCACTATGTACGAAGAATCGGACATCGTGGTCTTGACTTATCGGGATACGCTGGAAACTAAGTTTTCCTTTCGAACCAGGATTGTGGATTGTCTCTGGGGGGGCAAGCCAGTAATCTGCACCGAAGGGGACGGGTTAAGTGAGTTGATTGACAAGAATGCGGCGGGGTTCAAGGTGAGACCGGGTGATCCTTCCGATGTGGCGGAAAAAATGATTCACCTATTGGAAAACCCGGTTTTGATGGAAGACATGTCACGTCAGGCATCCCTGTTGGCCGGAAGTCATTTCCGGTGGGAAAAGGTGATAGAGCCTCTTAACCGGTTTTGCCACCACCCGCAATCATCTCGGGCCAGGTCACTTTCAAAGACTGAGAGCTTATCAGGCCGCACCCTGTATGATTTCTTAAGGCATAGTTTTCTTACATATTATCAAGAGGTTTATGCCGAAAAAAAGATGACGGCATCTTCCGAGGAACTCTCCGCCGGACCTAATAATAGAGAAGTATTAAACGAATACCGTAAGTTAGACATATTTCATGAATTGGAGTCAGGTTTTTGGAAGAAGAATGTTCTTCCGGCCGTCGCCGACCAACCGGAACATGGGCAAGTGTATAACGATATGGAAGAGTTGGCCCATAAATTGCGTCGACGCCAGCAAATATTGAATGACAACGAGGCGGAGTTAGACCTCATCAAGTTAGAGCTGGACAAGGCGAACGCCCGGACGGAGAAGATTCGGGGGACGTTGATGCAGATTTACTCCGCCCGAGGCTGGCGGGCCCTGCAAGTTTACTATCGGTCTAAAAATATAATCTTGGATCTGGTCAAACCGTTTGTCCGCGAAGCGAAGGGAATTAGAAAACATGGCTTGAAAAGCAGTTTATACCAGGCATACTATCGGATTAGGCACCGTCATAGCCGGTCGGAGATGGACCCTAAGCGTAAGTACCAGCAATTAACTGAGCAAATCGCCTGTTCCGCTGAGACATATGATGAAGCCCGTAAAGATATGGCCTCGTTCGACTATTATCCTACATTTTCAATCGTCATTCCTGCCTACAACACCAGAATAGTCCATCTCAGAAAAACCCTGGATTCAATATTGAACCAGATTTATCCTTACTGGGAACTTATTGTCTTTGACGATGCCTCGACTAAGCCGCATGTCTTCGACGTCGTCTCCAGCTATGCGGAAAAGGATAAACGCATAAAAGTGGGCCGGGTCGAAAATAATCTGGGCGTCGCCGAAGCGTCGAATCGGGCTATTGCTTTGGCCGCTAACGAGTTCGTCTGCTTAATGGACCACGATGACGAACTCCCGCCTCTGGCCTTATTTGAAGTAGCCTATTATCTGCAAAGTCATCCCCACGCCGATATGATTTATACCGACGAGGTCAAGATAAACGAGGATGGTGAGGCTATCGAGACCTTCTTTAAGCCTGATTGGTCTCCAGACCTCATTTTATCTACTATGTACACCGTTCATTTGGGGGTCTTTAGGAAAAGTATTCTTGACCAAATCGGGGGCTTTCGGCCAGAGTTTAAGATAAGCCAGGACTACGATCTGGTGCTCCGATTCACTGAGAAAACAGACCGGATTCACCATATCCCGAAGGTATTGTACCACTGGCGTAAGCATAGCGGCTCTATCTCCGCCCAGGCCCAGGCCGTGGAAGAAACCAATAGCGCATCTATCAAGGCCCTGACCGATGCCCTGGCCCGAAGAAACATCCAAGGAAAAGTAACCGTGGGACAATTTTTCAATTTTTTCCGGGTGATCCGCCGGATTCCCGACCGGCCCCTGGTATCCATTATAATTCCCACCAAGAATAAGGTCAATTTGCTCGACAAATGTTTAACTACTTTGACTCAGAAGACTGAATACGATAATTATGAAATCATCATTATGGATAACGGGAGTGACGCCCGGACCAAAGAGTACCTGGCCAGGCTACCCCATCGAGTTATTTCCTATGATTTGCCGTTCAACTATTCGAAAATAAATAATCTGGGCGCCGGCCAGGCCAACGGGGATTTTCTTCTATTTTTAAACAACGATATTGAAATTATAGAGTCCTATTGGCTTACTGCGTTACTGGAACACACCCGCCGGCCTGAAGTGGGGGCTACTGGGGCAAAACTCTTGTACTCGGATCGGACGGTGCAGCATGCCGGAGTAGTCTTGGGTTTAAGCCACAACGGCGTAGCCGGGCATGTTTATCAAGGTCTCCCCGGAAATAGTCCCGGTTATAACGGATATCTGAATGTCATCCGGAACTACAGTGCGGTGACCGGCGCTTGTTTAATGACCCGTAAAGCTCTATTTAAAGGATTCGGCGGATTTGAAGAAAGGCTGGGGATGGCCTTCCAAGACGTGGATTACTGCCTCCGCCTGCGCGAAGCCGGATACTGGATTGTTTACACTCCTTATGCCTGTCTCATCCACCATGAATCCAAGAGTCGGGGTCATGTGCCGGACAAGGTAAATGAGAAAGAATATATGTTGATCAGATGGGGCCATATGTTAAAAAACGATCCCTTCTTTAGTCCCAATCTTATGCCCCATTAGGCGGTACCGGTAGTAGCTTCCCGATTCGTGGCAATGTTGTTGAATTAAGGGTGCGACGTTGGGATTTCTCTATTCGCTCGAAATGACAAAGAAGTGGGCTATCGGAATGACGATGTAAATTTGTCATTCCGAGCGAAGCTATGAATTTTATTAGATTCGAAGATGATCCGGCCGTCCCTTAATTCAGCCACATTGGCGATGACCCAAAATGAAAATTAAAAAGTCGACAGCGATCTGATTGTTCTATTTTTAGCCTCCTGGACGTTTTACCAAAACCATATTAGCCTATCCCCCCAATGCGGTTACGCAAATGCAAGCTGTTGTTGACGATGCCTGCCTTTTGTGTTATTTGGGTTGGGACCGGGCTGAATGACTATTCATTTGTTTGAACTGCGTCAATGATCACGGGTTTTTTTGGTTAACAGCCGACTGAAAGCCCGTTTGTTAATCCTTAATGGTGATTATATGGCCAAAGGTAAAGTGCTTTTTCGGGAAGATAGATGTAAAGGATGCGGCCTGTGCATTCTGGCTTGCTCTAAAAAAATGATTGAGCTCTCAGGCCGATTGAACAACCAGGGCTACAACGTGGCCCATGTCCAAACATCAGATGGGTGTACCGGTTGCGCCATGTGCGCCGAAATGTGTCCTGACGTGGTTATTGAGGTCTTTAAAGAGTGACTTCGTCTTGGTCAAGCATCTATCCGGTTGGCTGCCCCAATATCATAGAGTATCTAACGACTCGACAAATATTCCCTGACGATTAATGATCTTTTTATCGGTATGACTGTGGGATCCGGCCTTATGGTTCGTGACCATTTATCGCCCTTTTTCGGGTGCCTTCGGACTGGCTGCCTAAACCTGATCATCGTCTTGGCCCTGGTCGTCTGTCTTAGTCCCCTCAGGACGGAAGCCGACAGTAGTCCGCCGTCAGAGCGGATATTAAAGGCCGGAGTGGCCGAACTACCTCCATTCG